>CAZEPA010000662.1:0-2566 GCA_964513955.1 uncultured Anaerolineae bacterium
CGTGGGTCTTTGCCTGGATGCAGAGCCGCGCGGTGCTGCCTGGCTGGTTTGCCCTGGGCGCTGCACTGACGCAGTGGGCCGGCGCCGATGACAGCCGCTGGCAGCTGCTGAGCGCTATGTACCGGGAATGGGCCTTCTTTCGCACGATGATTGACAACGCGCAGATGTCCATGCGCAAGGCAGACATGGTGATTGCCGAGGTGTACAGCCGCCTGGCCGATGACGAAACGCGGGGCGTGGTCTTTCCAGCCCTCATCGGTGAGTTCAACTGCACGGAGCAAGCCATTCTGCGCATCACCGGCCAGCGAGATCTGCTGGACAATGAGCCGTGGTTGCAGGCTTCAATCAAGGTGCGCAACCCGTACATTGACCCGATGAACTACATCCAGGTGGCGCTCTTACGCCGCCTGCGCACGGCCGACCAGGCTGAGGCGGAGGCCTTGTATGACGCCATTCTTCTCAGCGTCAACGGCATCGCCGCAGGCTTGCGCAACACGGGCTGATGGGGCTGAACGTGCGGCGACCGGGCAGCCCATCTGTTTGACGCTGCCCCTGGCAGCGGGTACAATAACGTTCCCGCGATCGCCAGCGCGTTCCCTGCGTCTGGCGATCCACATTCGATTGAGGTTTCTTGTGATATCTATTTCGTTACTCGATCAGGCCCCCGTTCAACTGGCGCAGCCCGATCTTTCCGCGCTGCCCGTGGCCGAGAAACAGGCGCGCATGACCGCGCAGTTGCGTGAACTTGGCTCCGCGCTGGTGGCCTACTCTGGCGGCGTGGACAGCGCGCTCGTACTAGCCGTTGCCGTGCAGACGCTGGGGCGGGACCGGGTGTTGGCAGTCACCGCGGTGTCTCCCTCGTACCCCTCGTGGGAGTTGGAAGCGTGCGAACGTTTTGTCGCGACCATCGGCGCCCGTCATGAGATCATCTCGACGCACGAGATGGAAGATCCGAACTACGTACGCAACAGCGCCGATCGCTGCTATTTCTGCAAGACCGAATTGTACGACTTGCTTCTCCCGGTCGCGCAGGCGCAAGGCCTGGCGGCTGTGCTCAACGGCCTCAACTGGGACGACTTGGGCGATCACCGTCCGGGCGCGCGCGCCGGCGTTGAGCATGGGATCATCAGCCCGTTGAAAGAGGCTGGCTTGACCAAAGCCGACATTCGCGCCTGGGCGCATTCGTTGGGTCTGGTCGTGTGGGACAAACCGGCCCTGGCATGCCTTTCGTCGCGCATCCCCTACGGCACCCCGGTCACGCTGGACACCTTGCGCCAGATTGACGCTGCCGAGCGCCATGTGCGCAGCCTGGGCTTGCGCCAGGTGCGTGTGCGCCATCATGGCACGTTGGCGCGCATCGAAGTCGCGCCGGAAGAACTGGACGCCGCCTTTGCGCTGCGCGAACAGATGGATGCGGGCGTGCGCGCAGCTGGCTATCGTTACGTAACCCTTGATCTGCGCGGCTATCGCAGCGGCAGCCTCAACGAGGGAATGAGCCATGCAAATTGAGCGTCTGACCGAGCTGCTGCAAGCCGTCCAGGCTGGGCAAACGTCGGTGGACGCGGCGCTGGACGTGCTGCGCGGCCTGCCGTATGAAGTGGTGTCCGATTACGCGCGGCTCGATCATCACCGGGCGCTGCGCACCGGCCTGCCAGAAGTCATCTACGGCGCGGGCAAGACTGCGGAGCAAATTGCGCGGCTAATGGAACGCCTGGCGGCCGCGAACGGGTTGGCCGTGGCGACGCGCGTCAGCGCGGAGCAGGCGCAGGCTGTGCAGGCGCTCGTGCCGGCCGCCGCCTATCACCCGACCCCGCGCATCCTGACCCTGGGCGCGGCGCCGACCGCACCGCAGAGCGGACCATTTGTGGCTGTTGCCACCGCCGGCACCTCCGATTTGCCAGTGGCGACGGAAGCCGCGCTCTTACTCGAACTGTGGGGCCAACGGGTGATCGCGATCAACGACATCGGCGTGGCCGGCATGCACCGGCTGCTGTCTCAGCGCGAGCTGCTGGCGCAGGCCGCGCTGGTTATCGTCGTGGCCGGCATGGAAGGCGCGTTAGCCAGCGTGATGGGGGGGCTGGTGGCTGCGCCGGTGATTGCGGTGCCAACCAGTATTGGTTACGGCGCCAGCTTCGGCGGATTGGCTGCGCTGCTCGCCATGCTCAACAGCTGCGCGCCAGGCGTTGCCGTGGTCAACATTGACAATGGCTTTGGCGCGGCCGCGCTCGCAATGCGCATCCTCTCGATGAAGGTAGAGTAAGGCGGCGCCATGAAAATACCCATCTTGATCAGCGTGATCGCGATAATGGCCGTGGTGGGCGTGGGGATGCGCGTCACCAATTTCACGGCCTACCTCGGCAACGATCCTACGGCATGCAACAATTGCCACGTCATGGGGACGGTATACGAAGGCTGGTATCATTCTCGCCATCAGGCGGTCGCCACCTGCAATGATTGCCACACGCCCCATGCGCTGATTCCGAAGTACATCGTCAAGGCGCGGTCTGGCTTCAACCATGTGTCGGCCTTTGCCACCGGACATATTCCCGATGCGATTCGGGCCAAA
>CAZEPA010000663.1:0-1142 GCA_964513955.1 uncultured Anaerolineae bacterium
ATCGCGAGCAACGCGCCTGTAGCTCAGCCGGATAGAGTAGTGGCTTCCGAAGCCACCTCCGAAATGGGGCTCGGCAAGTGTCACAAGGCCGGTGGTCGGCAGGATGTTCCAGAACGCGGTAAGTTGTTGAAAACACGCGCCCGTAGCTCAGTCGGATAGAGTACCGGCTTCCGAAGCCGAGGGTCGGGGGTTCGAATCCCTCCGGGCGCGCCACTTCCGTCGACGGCTAGTTCTCCCGTCGTGCCGTCGGGAACATTCTTGGGTGTGCTGGTTTGGAAATCGTGGTCGCTCATCGACCGGTACACTGCCAGCCGAATCCCCGTGGCGGAAGTGGACACGAAGCGCGGCCTGCGACTTGCCCGGGAGAACAAATCCCCAGCCGCTTGTCAGCGCTTTCTCTCGCCAGATAGACCCAGGGAATCGCCTGAAATTGAAAGGCAGCCTCTCATCGACCAGTGAGCTGCCAGCCGATGTCACCGGGCGGAACCGCCTTTGCACGTGAGCCACCATGCTGGGATATACCCTGCAAGGGATATTTACAAAATAAACCCTATAGGGTATTTTCCAAAAAAATACCCCGGAGGGGATATGAATCGGAGCGCCGTAATTGCATCGCCCGCCCAGCTGGCCGCCGTCCTACGTGGCCGCCGGAGTGTCTGCGACCTCACCCAGAAGCAAGCGGGCGCCAAGGTTGGGCTGCTGCCGAAGACCATCTCGGTGCTTGAGTCCGACCCCGGGCGCAGCAGCGTGGCCAGCCTGTTCAAGCTGTTGTCGGCGCTGGACGTTGAGCTCGTGCTCCGGCCGAAATCGACGCCGGCCACCGGCAAGGCTGAGTGGTAAGCCATGGCCCGACCCCGCAAGCGCAAAGCTCTCGGCGTCTGGATGAACGGATTGCAGGTAGGTACCTGGGCCCAGGAATCCACCGGCGAACATGTGCTCGTGTATTCGCAGGACTGGCTCGCCCAGCCCGAGGCCCGCCCGTTGTCGCTTTCCATGCCGTTGCGGACCAGTACGCCCTACCGCGGCTCCGTTGTGGAAAGCTGGTTCGACAACCTTCTGCCTGACAGCCGGGAGATCCGCCAGCGCGTGCAGAGTCGCTTCCATGCGGCCTCCACCCGCGCCTTCGACCTGTTGGCCGCCTG
>CAZEPA010000663.1:1152-2564 GCA_964513955.1 uncultured Anaerolineae bacterium
CGGACGGGATTGTGTCGGCGCCGTCCAGTTGCTGCCCGAAGAGCAGGCACCCGAGGACATTGGCCGAATTCGTGGCGAGGCATTGACCGAGTCCGACGTTGCTGCACTGCTGCGGACAACGCCAGTGGCGGGTGCCGACGACGAGGCTTCCGGTTTTCGCATTTCCCTGGCCGGCGCCCAGGAAAAGACGGCCCTGTTGTGGCACGAAGGCAGATGGCAGCGTCCATTGGGGGCTACGCCAACGACCCATATCTTCAAGCTACCCTTGGGACGTGTCGGGAACTTTCAGGGCGATCTGGGCACCTCGGTCGAGAACGAGTGGCTCTGCAGCCGTATCGTCGCGACTTACGGCCTGCCCATTGCCGGCGCCGAAATCGGTGTTTTCGAGGATCAGAAGGCGCTGATTGTCGAACGCTTCGACCGGCGCTTGGCCTCTGATGGCTCGCACTGGCTGCGGCTACCGCAGGAAGACCTGTGCCAGGCGCTGGATGTGCCGCCTTCCTTGAAGTACGAGGCTGATGGCGGGCCGGGCGTTCGACCGATCATGGAGCTGCTGCTGGGTTCGCGGCTGGCCGATCAGGATCGACGGATGTTCCTGAAGGCGCAGATCGTGTTCTGGCTACTTTGTGCCACAGACGGGCATGCCAAGAACTTCAGCGTGGCGATCGAACCGGAAGGCCGGTTCCGCATGACCCCGCTGTACGACGTGATCTCGGTCTGGCCACTCATTGGCCATGGCGCCAATCAGCTCGCACTGGAAAGGGCCAAGATGGCCATGGCGGCCATCTCAAGGAACCGCCACTACCGCTGGAACGACATCCGTCCGCGTCACTGGTTGTCCACGGCCCAAGCCTGCGGTTTCGAAACTGCAACCATGCAAGGGATCATCGACGAGCTCGTCGAACAGACGCCCCAAGTCATCGCCAGCATCGAATCGGCGCTGCCTGAAGGCTTTCCGGCACCCGTGAGTGATCCGATCCTGCGTGGTCTGGAATATGGTGCAAGGCGGTTGGTGGCGGGCGAGTAGGCCTTCAACCGGGCAATGGATTTCAGGCCATTACAGGCCCAGTCGTCTGGAATCAGTTGCTTGTGACAGAAAGGCACCGGAATGACCGTTGTATGGGTCGATGTTGAGTGATGTTGTTGGGGTGGCCACGGTTTAATCGAATCAATGGCTTATGCGCGAACTGCACCAAATAGTACCGTTTGACAGCACCTGAAATCTGATATAGCTGCATCTCAAGGATTACTTCCGAAGCCATTGGTCGGGGGTTCGAATCCCTCCAGGCGCGCCATCTCCCCCGTGACAGAATTGTGCCTATCCTGTACCCATACCCATACGCAGGCGTGGCCAGTATGAGCAAAGGCCCGCTGTGACACAGACCGTCCTGCAACTCCACGTCGAACTCGAA
>CAZEPA010000664.1:0-2544 GCA_964513955.1 uncultured Anaerolineae bacterium
CTATGAGTTCGCGTCAGACAGCTACACGGGCGTGGATCTGTCCATCCTGGCGTCCCATCTGTTCGACGGGTTGGCCGTGGAGGAATGGGCCTGGCAGCCGTCCCCGTACGGCGTGGCATGGCTGGTCATGTCGAATGGGACGTTGCTGGGCCTGACCTACCTGCGTGACCAGCAGGTGATCGGCTGGCATCGGCACGATACCGAAGGCACCGTGGAAAGCGTGTGCGTGGTCAGCGAGGGCAGCGAGGATGCGCTGTACCTAATGGTGGCGCGCACCATCAACGGGGAAACGCGCCGCTACGTCGAGCGCATGGCCAATCGGGATGTGCCGAATATTGTCGATGCCTTCCATGTCGATTGTGGTCTGACCTACAACGGCGATCCCGCTGCCTTGATGTTCGGGCTTAACCATCTTGATGGCGCTACCGTGGCCATCCTGGCGGACGGCATGGTTCATCCACCGAGAACAGTCGTGGACGGCGCGGTGACACTGGATTACACGGCGGCGGTGGTCCACATCGGACTGCCATTCTCGGCAGAAATTCAGACCCTGGACGTGGCGAACGTCGGCCGGGAAGCGACAGCCGGACGGATCAAGCGCATCGCCGCATTGCGCGTCCTGTTCGAGCACACCGGCGCCGGTGTGCTGGTGGGACCTGATGCCGCGCATCTGAGCGAGCAGCGCAGCACCGTCCAGAGCTATGACCAGGCGGCAGACGCATTCGATGGGGTCGCGGAATTCCGCATCGCCGCCACATGGGCCAGACAGGGGCAAGTGCTGATCCGCCAGGACAAGCCGTTGCCCATGCACGTACTGGCCGTCATTCCGGAGGTTGACCTTGGCGGCCATTGATTACGCCATCGTCCCCGCCACGCTTGAGCACGCTGACCACGTGGCGGCCTTCCTTCGCGCGGCGGATGCCGCAGAGGTATTCGCCAGCCACGTGTTGGATGCGCATTCGGCGTGCCGCCTAAGCGTTGTCCAGTCCGTAGAGGCCTGGGCCGGACTGGCAGACGGCGAGCCGGTCTGCCTGTTTGGGGTGGCGCCGGTAAGCCTGGTGCACGGGGAGTTTTCGCCCTGGATGCTGGGGACTTTCTCGCTGCATCGCCACGCTGGCGCCTTCCTTCGGCGCAATCGCGCCATGGTGCAACTCTGGCGCCAGCGATACCCAGTCATGTCCAACCAGGTGGACGCCCGCAATCTGTCTTCCATCCGCTGGTTGCGCTGGCTGGGGTTCAAGATCGGCCCGCAGCAGCCATCCGGCATCCTGGGGCTGCCGTTCCACCCCTTCACTATGCGCGAGGACTGAACCATGTGTTTCCCCATCGCCGCCCTCGGGATGACCGCCGCCCAGACCGCCATGGCCGGTATCTCCATGGCCATGTCCGTCATGGGCGGCATGCAGCAATCGAAGATGGCCCAGTACAACGCCGATGTGCAGCGCCAGCAGGCCGCCGACGCCCAGCGGCGGGGCGGCGTAGCCGAAGAGGCGCAGCGCCTGAAAACCCAGCAAATGATGGGCGCCCAGCGGGCAGCGGCAGCGGCCAATGGGGTGGACATCGCCAGCGGCACGCCGGTTGACCTGCTCACCCAGTCGGCCGGATTCGGCGAGCGAGACGCCCAGAACATCCGTGTCAACGCGGCCCGGGAGGCCTGGGGCCATCAGGCGGCAGCATCCCAGTACGACGCCCAGGCGAGCAACGCCATGGCCAATGGATTCATGAAGGCCGGCGGCACGCTGCTGGGCAACATCAGTCCGTCCTCGCCCATGGCGCAAAGCCTCAACAAGTGGTGGCAGAACTGACATGCCTCGAATCCCAGTCTACGACCAACCCCAGACGCAGCAGCGCGCCGCGCCAGACGTGAGCGTGGATTCACGCCTCCCAACGGAGGGCGTGAACGCGCTGGAATCCGGGATGAACCAGTTCCTGGCGGCCCAGAGGAAGCAGCGCGAGGAACTGGACAGCCTTCGGGCCGAAGAAGCCTACAACCTGCTCCGCCAGAAGCAGCTCGATCTGGCCTATGGAGAGAATGGCGCCTTCTCGGTGAAGGGCGCCAACGTCCTCAACCGGGCCAGCAAGCTGTCCCTCGACGAGGAATATCTCCAGCAGTTCGACAAGCAGGCCTCTGAGTTGTCCTCCACCCTGGCGAACGACGAGCAGCGCAAGCGGTTCAATTACCGGCTGGCCGGTGCGAGGCTGGAATTCAGCGGGCACCTCAAGCGGCACGTGGATCAGGAGGTCGGCCAGTGGCGTGATGCGGTGATGAAGAACACGGTAGACACCGAGACCCGGCTGGCGCTCCAGAACGCCTATGATCCGCAGTCCATCGGGCAATCCGTGGAGCGCATCCGCCAGGCAGTGGGCGCCATGGCTATCCAGCAGGGTCTGCCGGCCGACGAGGCTACGGCCCGGGCGGTGGGCGGCATCCATGCCGGCGTGATCGCACAGGCCCTCAACGACGACCGCCTGGACTACGCCCGCCAGTACCTGGCCGAGTTCGGGAAGGAAATCGACCCCAAAGACAGGATGCGCCTGGAAGGC
>CAZEPA010000665.1:0-2532 GCA_964513955.1 uncultured Anaerolineae bacterium
GCGACCACCGAGATCTACACTCTTTCCCTCCACGACGCTCTTCCGATCTGGCGCCCTACCTGGCGCCTGTCTGGTTTGTGTTCCACGCCGAGCGCCTCTACATCTGCACGATGCCCGACAGCGTGAAGAGCCGTAATCTGCAGCAAAATCCCCAGGTGACGATTGCCCTGGAGAACGGCAGCAGCCCTGTGATCGCCGAAGGAACGGCGCGGTCGCTGCCGCCGCCCTGGCCGGCCGAGGTCAGCGCCGCATTCCAGGCCAAATATGACTGGGATCTCAACCAGGACACGGACTACCGCGCGCTCTTCGAGATTACGCCGCGCAAGTGGCTCACCTGGTGAGGGCGCTCACACCGTAAGAACAGACTGCTGACTCGACAATTGCCCCATAATGCAATCCGCCGGATTGCCGCGCCCTGCGCGGCAGAGGCAAGCCGGGGGCTGACGCACCATTTCCATCCAGGGTTGTGCGCCTGGCGCATGGGCCGCTGCCTGAATGGCTCGACAAGAAACGGCCTTCGGCTCTTGCTTGAACATCCCACAGGCCAGCTCGCTCCCGATTGGGGCTGTAGGGTGCCAGCCAGGGTCACGCAGGTTGCGTGGCCTCGATGATGTGCCAATCAGATAACCGTTTCCACCGCTGGCTTGTCATTGCCGTCCACCCATCTCATGAAGAACCCCTTTGCAGGCCTGTCAAGAAATACTGTATTTGGAAATGCAGCGCCAACCGTGCTATACTGGCGCATACGCAACGCCAGGCCGCGCGAATCGTCTTGGCTGCGCTAAGACAGAGAGGTCTTTGCTCATGCACCGCAACGAACATCTGTACGCCGTCATCCTGGCGGGCGGCGGCGGCACCCGCCTGTGGCCCCGCAGCCGCAAGGCCCATCCCAAACAATTCCTTGATTTGACCGGCGATGGCACCATGCTGCAGGAAGCCTATACGCGTATTGCACCGCTTATCCCGGCGGAGCGCGTGCTGGTCATTACAAACGAAAGTTATGTGGATCTGGTTTGTGCGCAGGCGCCAGCCCTGCCGCGGGCGAACATCATTGGCGAACCGACCGGCCGAGGCACGGCGCCCGCGATTGGACTGGCCGCGGCGCTGCTGCGTCAGCGTGACCCCAACGGTATCATGGCGATTCTCACCGCCGATCATCTGATTGGGCGCAAGGAAACCTTTCGCCGCGCCATCGCGACCGCCGCACAGGTGGCTAATACGCCAGGCCGCCTGGTTACCCTGGGCATTACGCCGGCTTACCCCGAAACCGGCTATGGCTATGTGGAGCGAGGGCCAGAACTGGTGACGCTCGATGGCATGACCGCTTACCGTGTGCTGCGTTTTACCGAAAAGCCCAACCGTGAAACCGCAGCGCGCTTTGTGCAGAGCGGCCATTTTTCTTGGAACAGCGGCATGTTCATCTGGCGTGCAGACAGCATTCTGGACGAGATCGCGCGCCAAATGCCGGAGCTGAGCGCACAGTTGGCCGCCATCGCCGCGTCCTTGGGTCAGCCGGATGAGCAAGCCACATTCGCCCAGGTCTGGATGCAGATTCGCAGCGAAACGATTGATTTCGGCGTTATGGAAGGCGCGCTCGATACGGTGGTGCTGCCGGTGGATATCGGCTGGAACGATGTGGGCAGTTGGGCCGCGCTGGCCGATGAACTGCCGGCCAATGAAGAGGGCAACGTGGTGCAAGGTCCGCACATCCTGCTCGATACCCACGACAGTTTCATCTTTAGCGAGCACCGCCTCATTGCCACCATCGGGCTGCACGGTATGATTGTGATTGACACGCCTGACGCGCTGCTCATCTGCCCGCGCGAGCGCGCCCAAGAGGTAAAAAAGATCACCGAGTTGCTCAAAGAGCGCGGTATGACCGCGTACCTGGAAGGCGCCACGAGCCGCGAGGCCTAGAAAGAGGAGTCATTGCATGGATCGCGCTGTCCCATTTGCCACCAGTGAAGGCATCGAGCTTTATCTACGCACCTACTATTCTCTGCTGCGCAGCAGCGGCGCCATCCGTGTGCGTTCACTAGAAGAAGCGCACATCGGCATGAATTCCAGCCTGCATCTCAAGGCCGCTGATCCTGAGCCAGACATTTCGGCGTTTCTCTACGCCTGGCTGCGCTTGCCGCCGGAAATCGTGCACGTGCGCTATGTCCTGCTCGGCCAATCAGAGGAGGTCTTCGCCCGCCGCGGCTACGGCTCGGTGGAAACCTGGCGCCTCGTGCGCGCCCCCGCGCGGCGACGCCGCATGTTCTATGATGATCATGAAAACCTGGCTTGCTTCATCGCCAGCGTCTCGGACATTGATGACCTGATTCCAATCCTGACTGCTTTCCAAATCGAATGGAACAAGATGCACATGCGCCTGCGCAATTCAGTGCTTCTGCAGAGCATCAAGCAGCACCACGTGCAAGGCAAGCCGTTGGGCGATGTAGAGCAAGAGGCGCTGCAAGAGATTCTGGAGATGAGCAGCGAGGATTTGGAGAAACTGGCAAGCACCTGGGGCACTAGCCTGGCCGAACG
>CAZEPA010000666.1:0-2526 GCA_964513955.1 uncultured Anaerolineae bacterium
TGACTGGAGTTCAGACGTGTGCTCTTCCGATCTCCGTAAAGGCCTGACTTCGGCTCTGGTGGCGGCCCAGGAAAACGGGCGACCGCTGATGCTCATTCTACGCAGCGGAGAGGTATTCACCGGCGTCGTCCTGTGGTGGGATTTGGGCGCTGTGGAACTGCAAGAGGCAACTGGCGCGTCGGTCGTCGTCCAGCGCCATATCGTAGATCGTTGGGAGTAAGGAGCCATGGCGCCTAATCAGCAAGATGTTGATGTCATCCTGAAATTGTGGGAATTGGCCAACCGTGACGAGGCGCACGAGGCGCGCATGTGGATGTACGCCAGCTTCGTGGCTCAGGACTATGCCGATTTTCAACGCCGCTATCCCATTGGTTCACGCGAATGGCGCTATTTCAGCAGCACATGCGGCATGATGGAACTGTTCGGCGTCCTGGTGACTCGCGATCTGGTAGATGACGGCCTCTTCTTTGACCTGTTCGGCGGCATCGAAATCCTGTGGGAGCGCGTACAGCCGGTGCTCAAGGGCATGCGCGAGGAGATTGACCTGCGCTTGTACGAGAATTTTGAGCTTCTGGTCCAACGCTGCCGCGCCTGGAAAGCCGCCAATCCGCCGAAGCTATAAACCCATGCGTAGGGCGCACCACCGTGGATGAAAGTGCGCCGGATGCCGCCAGCTTGCTCTGGGGTGCAATCCGGCGGCTTGCGTTACAGGGCTATTTTCAGGTTAGGGTGTCGGCGCAACAGGAGCCAGGTGTGTCATGATCGTCTCGGGAATGCGCGTCGGTTGCCCAGCGTGGGTGATGCAAATATGCCTGGAATAACCCGTAGCCAGCGTCACATGGTCGCGTGCGCGCACGATCTTGTAATCAAACCGCAGCCCGCGACTGCGCAAATCGCCCAAGCGCGTACGGATCACCAGCATGTCCTCGTAATGGGCCGATGTGATGTAGCGCGCCATGACCTCTGCCACCGTCAGGTAGTAGCCTGCCTGTTCAATCTGGCTGTAGGGAAGGCCCAGGCAGCGCATCAAACTGCTGCGCCCTTCCTCAAACCAGACAATGTAATTGCTGTGATGGGCGATCCCCATCGAGTCTGTTTCCGCATAGCGCACCGACACGAGGACGCACGCCTCGTTTCCTTCCAGCCACTCACGACGCGTCAGCAAATCGGTCACAGGTTCCTCCCTCTCAAATCCTGCATCACACCAAGCATAGCATAGGCAACCGGTTCAAGCAAAGAAAAAGGAGTCACGCGTGTCACGGAGAAATCGCTTCCTGTTGGTTAGCGTTCTGGTCTCGATTTTGCTGAGCGGTCTTGGCGCACTCCAGGCGGCCAGTCCGGGGCGCACCGTTGCGGTTGACGTCGGCAGCTGGGCTCCCAATACAGCGTTTGCGGTTCGACTGAGCTCGCCGAAGTCGCAGCAAATCGCCCCGCGCGACAGTTTGCAGCGCACGCCAGCCGTGGCCTGGAAGGCGCAGCCGTTGGCGCCCGCTCACAGCCGCGGCGACCTGGTGGCGGCCGTCAGCGCCACGCGCACGCTGGCGGACATCACGCTTCTGGCGACAATTCAGGCGCCGGCCACCACCACGCGGCGTACCGGCACCGCAGGCCAGCAGCTCGCGCGTGACTGGCTGAAGACGCAGTTTGAAGCCTTGGGATATGTCACCACCCTGCAGGCCTTCAGCAGTTCCTATGGGACTGCGCACAACGTGATTGCGGAGATCGTCGGGCGCACCCGCCCCAACGACGTCTATCTAATCGGTGGGCATTATGATTCCACTTCGGGTTCTGCCGCCACCAACGCCCCCGGCGCCGAAGACAATGCCAGCGGCACCGCAGGTACGCTGGAGATGGCGCGCATCCTGGCGCAATACCCGCCGCAGGCCACCGTGCGTTTTGTGACATTTGCCGGCGAGGAGCAAGGTCTGGTTGGTTCGCAGGCTTATGTCAATTCTTTGAGCGCCAACGAGCGCGCGCGGATCAAAGGCGCCTTCATCATGGACATGATTGGCTACAAGAGCGCCGCCTACCCAACCAATGTCCTGCTAGAGACCAGCAGCACGGTGCCCGGCGCCGTTAGCCTGGTGACGACGCTAAGCCAGAATGCGCACACCTACACCACACTGAACGTCACCGTTTCATACGATCCCTGGGGCAGCGACCATGTCCCCTTCTTGAATGCGAACATGGCGGCCATTTTGCTCATCGAACAGGAGTATGACAGCTACGCCTGCTATCACCGCACGTGCGACACGCCGGACAAAGTGACGCCCGCGCAGGCAGCCGAAGTGCTCAAGATGTTGATTGCCGCGCTGGACGCCACGGCCGGCACATGCCTGCTGGGCGACATCAACTGCGATGGAACCGTCACGGCCAGCGACATCATCCTAGTGGCCGGAGCATGGGGCGGCGCCTACGACCGACGCCTGGACCTCGATCACGACGGCCGCATTGATATTGTAGATGTGATGCTGGCCGCCGCGCAATGGCAGGCGTGAGCCGCAAACAAAACACGGCGCTGGCATC
>CAZEPA010000667.1:0-2516 GCA_964513955.1 uncultured Anaerolineae bacterium
CGGCACGGTGGATGCGGCCCTGTCTGAAATCTATCGGCCCTGAGAAGAGCGATGCACGGATCGAACACAGAGAGACGCAGGGCTTCGATAGCGGCCCGCGTCTCTGTGTGATATAATGAGCGCAGTAAGGCGTTGTCCATCTTCCTGACCTACACGGCCGCAGCGCCTGACGCCACGCACGCTTTATCGTCGCGAGAACGGGGCCGTAGAAAATGGGGTTCTACCGGAGATACTTCTGGCGCCTGCTGGGCGCAGCCATCACCGCCATTCTTTTCGTCGGCTTGAGCCACGGCGGCGCGGAGACTACGCCTTCCCGTGCGCCCGATCAGGACCTGGAAGACCTGCGCCGGGCTGTTTTACGAGCCTGGGCGCAACCAGACGCTGTCGTGACTGAACTCCAGCGCCGCGGGCCGTGGGCTGCCGGCGCCCTGGTGGAGATGCGCGAAGGCGCGTTTGTTACCGGCGAAGGCACCCAGTTCGTTGCGCGTTGGCAAGACACCGCCTGGGATGTGGCCTTCGAAGGAACGTCAACCCTGCGTGCACTGCTGCCCACTGTGCCTGACGCACTGCTGTCGCCGGCAGCCAAAGCCAGCTTGGACTATGCCAGTGCCGACCCGACGGCGCCCCTACGCACACGTGGCCTCTCACCACAAGAATCTCCCTATAAACTACCCTGGCCTGCCGGCGTCACCTTCTTTATTACCCGTGCATGGGCCACCGGCGCGTGCGGGCACGGGTCACATGCCGTGGATGCCTCCATGCCGATCGGCAGCCCAGTGGTCGCCATGCGCAGCGGCGTCGTCGCCGTGGTGGAACAAGTCAGCACTGACTGCGGCTGTACGGCTGGCAACGCAGGCACCAAGCTCATCATCCGGCATGTGCCGGATGATGGCCTTTTCGATTGGTATGCCCATTTTGGCCAGGGCACTGTGACGGCGCAGGTTGGCGAGTATGTCGAACAGGGCCAGCTCCTGGCGCTGAGCAACCAGATCGGCTATACCTGCGGCAGCGGCACCTGCCCGGCGGGCACCTGCTACCTGGGCAACTGCTTCCCCGGCCCACATCTCCACTTTCACGTTCAGAATAGCAACGGCGAGCGCATCTACATCCCGTTTGCCGACGCGGGCATGATCGAGGGCTGCACGTGGGTCACCTCGGGCAATACGGATCAAACGCTGCCCACCATTCACTTCACCACCGTTCCTGACAACCAGACCTGGTACAACACCAATCAGACGCTTGCCTGGAGTATCGAGGATGTCTCAGGCGTGTGGGGCTACAGTGCGGCCTGGGACACGCGGCCGCCTGGCCCTCCGCCGACAGTCTATCAAGCTGCTGGTCAGACTGACTTCAGCGGGCTGCTGCCAGGTCAGCATCGGTTCACCCTCCGCGCCTGGGACCTGGCGCCGGCGCGGCACGAACGCGTTGCTGAGCGGGGCTGGTTTGGATTTGACCCGATCCCCCCAACGGCGCCGGAAATCAACGCAAGCTGCCCCGACCAGGGCCAACCACCGGGACGCCTGGGCTGTCGCAACCCGCAGTTTGACTGGCACAGCGTGGAGGAGCACTCCGGGCTGAGCGGCGCGCAGGCCGGCTATCGTTTCGCCTGGCGCCGGGAGACGGAGCCGCCGCAGTTCAGCGCGTGGCAAGAAAAGCACAATCTGCAGCCGATACTGACGGAAGCGGGGTTGTACCGCCTGGATGTGCAGGCGCGCGATGTGGCGGGCAACGAATCGCCCACCACCAGCCTGAGCTACCGTCTTGGCGATTATGTGTGGCATGATCTGAATAGCAATGGGATTCGCGAGGTAGGCGAGCCTGGCATTCCCTGGGTCTTCCTGAGTCTCTTCGCCAATCCTGCGTGCAGTGGCGCCGCGGCAGCAACCACCATCACCAACGCGGACGGCCTCTATCTCTTCAGCGGCCTGGCGCCTGGCGACTATTGCGTGCAGGTCAACAACACGAACTTTGGCCCTGAAGGCGCGCTGTCAGGCTGGCTCAGCAGCCCGCAGAATCAAGGCGATGATGACCTGTTCGATTCCGACGGCGATGTGATCACCCACCAAGCCACGGCCACGGTGGCTGCGAGCACAGCCACGCCAGGGCTTGATTTCGGATTCTGGCGCGGCGCGTGCCTGGGCGATTTCATCTTCACCGATTACAATACCAACGGTGTACAGGATGGCTGCGCCGATCCAAACGATCCGTTCAGTTGCAGTGAGCAGGACGGCATCGCTGGCATCCCGATCCACATCACCGGCGGCCATGGCCTGACAACCACGATGATGAGCGGTCATGATCCGCGTGGCCTTTATCGGCTAGAGCAGTTGCCGCCCGGCACTTACACGCTGACGGTGCCAGACCATCCGCAGCCTGACTTCTGGATCACGACGCCGGCCCAGCGTACGGTGACGCTGGCGTCCGGCGAGTGCAATCTGCAGATTGATTTTGGCTTTGTCAGCCCCACCGGCCTGGCGCTGACGGAATTTCAACTGGCCTGGCGCGGCGTGCACCCC
>CAZEPA010000668.1:0-2511 GCA_964513955.1 uncultured Anaerolineae bacterium
GGCTGCGCCTGGGGTTGAAAGCCTACGCGCTGGGCGCCACCCACCCGCGGCTTTACTGGCTGGGCGGCAAGCTGGCCGCGGTCGGCGCACGCCTCCTCGCGCGCGAGGGGTGGATACGCCGCCTGCCTGGCCCCCTGGCCGCCTGGAGCGGCCAGCGTGATTTTCCAGCCTTTGCCGCCCGCACCTTCCAGGAAACATGGGCGCGACGTCCCAAACCCCCGGCGCAGCGCTAGAAACGAAGTCTTAGCATGAAACCGGATGCCTCTCGCGATGAAATCCTGCGCCGCGTACGCACGGCCGTGGCCAATCCTGCCCTGGCCGCCGATCGCAGGCCCCTGGGAGAAGTTGGGTTTGCGCCAGAAACCCGTTCTCTGGACCTGCTGGCGCGCTGGCGCACCGAGTTCACGGCCCTGGGCGGTCATGCGTACGGCCCTCTGCCGCCCGCGGCGGCGGTCAGCCAGACCCTGGCGCTGCTGGCCGAACGCAGCATCCGCGCCGTGACCGCCTGGGAGGATCATGCTCTACCGATGCCCAATTTCAGCCAGGCGCTGGCCGCGGCTGGTATCGAGGTCATCCCCACGGGACAACAGACTCAGGCCAACGCGGACTTCGGCGAGCTCAGTCGAGCCGCCAGCCGCGCGGCCCTGGCGCAAGCTCCAGTCGGCATCACTGCGGCGCTTGCGGGTCTGGCCGACAGCGGCAGCGTGGTGGTGGTCAGCGGGCCAGGACAGGCGCGTGCCACGTCGCTGGTGCCACCCATCTACCTGGCCTTTCTGCGCACGTCCGATATCTACGCAGATTTGCCCACCTGGATGGCCCAGCAGGGCGCAAGCCGGCTGCCGCAGACCGCCAACCTGGTCATCATCACCGGCCCCAGTCGTACGGCCGACATCGAACTGACGCTGGTTGTGGGCGTCCACGGCCCCGGCGAGATTCACGTCGTCCTGATTGACCCTGAAGCGCGCTGAGAAACCATCATGACTTCATCCGATCTGAAATCTGCTTCGCGCACGCCGATCCGGGCGCGGGCGCGGGCGCAAAGCAAACCGTTTTCCCTCGTCATTCTCCTGGCGGCCATCGCACTCGTCACCTGGCTGTCACCGGCGGACCGAGTGTTGGGCAACCTGGTCAAACTGGTTTACCTGCACGGCGCGATCATCCAGATTGCGCTGTTGACGTTGGTCGCCGCGGGACTGTTGGGGCTGGCCTTCCTGATCTGGCGACGGCCAGCGTTCGTCGCCTGGTCGCAAGCCGTAGAACGCACCGCCTTCATCCTCTGGGTGCTGTACGTCGTTACCAGCGCCGTCTCCATGGCGCGCGCGTGGGGCGGCATTGCCTGGTTCGAACCGCGCTGGGTGTTTGGTCTGCAAATGCTGGTCATCATTCCGGTGATGCAGCTGGCTGGGCTGCTGCTGCAAGACCGCCGCCTGGTGGCGGGACTGAACCTGGCCGTGGCGCTGATCATGCTGTTCTTGCGCTGGCGGGCCAACCTGGTGCTGCACCCGCTGGATCCGATCGGCGCTTCCTCCAGTCTCGCGATCAAGGTCGCCTATTACCTGCTCGTTTTGCTCATGTTCTTGACTGCCGTGCAGCTGTCGCGCTGGCTGGTACAAGCGCCAGCGGCATCGTCTGACCAGGCGGCCTGAACGGATGGCCCGCGACCAGAAAGCCAAAAAGCTCAGGCCTGCGTGCATTGCTTGAGCGCGCAGGCCTGAGCCTTTGACATGAGGTGTCTGGCTGCAGCCAGACTTAGGACCGAGAAAAGCGGTTAGCGAGCGAGCGCCACGGCCTGCAAGGCGCCGATCAGCGTTTGGCGCTCAGCCGAAGTCAAGTGCGCGTTGCGATGGATCAATAAATAGGAGGAGGGCGGCATTTCGCTGTTCTTGACCGCATCCACCATATCGTCAGTGCCTTCCTCGACGCGACCCTCCTCATTGCGCACAGCGCCCTTCCAATCTGAGAAGTTGAACGCCTGGCGGCCTTCGTCCACGTGACGGGTTACCATCCAGGAAATGGGCGCCACGGAGGAGTACCACGGCCAGACGGTCTGATTGCTGTGGCAGTCATAGCAGGCACGCTGGGCTATTTGTTGGGCAGACGGTGAACTCCACTTGAACTCATTGACCACAGGCGGATTCGTGTGGTTGTGTCCATAGGGAACGAGCTGGATCAGAAGCGCCAGGACAATCAGCGCTCCTAGACCCCATCCGACAATTCTCATCACTCGTTTCATAGATTATGCGATCTCCTTAACCGCACAAAAGGTCCCCCTGACGCGTGAAAGAGACAGAGATTGCCTTGATTTTAGTGCCAGCAGGAGCCGCCGTCTATGATTTACCGCAGGTCAGTCGGGGATGGTTAAGTGCCAAGCAGGGCGAGCAAACGATCGAGATCGCCGTGCGCCTCCAGGCCGGCATGGCGTCCCTGGCCCTCGAAGAGGGTCACGCCGGCCCGCGTGCTGAGGCGCACGTCCACGGTGGCGCGCAGGGTTTCGTTGACGCGCTTGCCCAT
>CAZEPA010000669.1:0-2504 GCA_964513955.1 uncultured Anaerolineae bacterium
GGAGGGCAAGTGATGCCCCGAAAACAGTAGAGCCACTGCTGAACGAGGCGGGCTGCGTGGGCAGCCCCTGGTGGTCGGCGGTAGAAGGATCTACCGAAATGAAATGCGCCTACCCGCCGAACGCCGCGGCGCTCGCACAATGGGAACAGAAGCCAGAGGCTACGCTGCTGACTGGCGAAATTTGTATCGATGAATCGCAGCCGCGCGGCCCGGCGCATTCACCCGAGCCGCCGACCTACCCGCGTTTGCGCGATCTGACCCAGCCTGCAGTTCCTACCGCCCAGGCCGCGTACTACCTCAACCGCCGCCCGCAGACGCTGCGCGGCTGGGCCTGCGCCGAGACTTGGCCCGAAGGACTGCGCCCCGTGCGCATCAACGGCCGCCTGGCCTGGCCGGTCGCCGGCATCAAGGCCGTGCTGGGGGTGTGCAATGAGCTTTGATCGCACCCGCCTGCCCGCCCCCAGCGACTACTACACCGGCACCGCCGCCCTGAAATTCCGCGAGCGCAAGGGCAAGTGGCGCACCACCGAATGCCGCTTTCACGGCCACGACTCCATGCGCATCTACACCGCCACCGGCGCATTCGTGTGCATGGCTGGCTGGGGTGCGCGTGGCGGCGACGTGCTGGCCTATCACATGGCCGAACACGGCCAGGACTTCATCACCGCCGCCAGGGCGCTCGACTGTTGGCTTGAGGACGACGGCAAGCGCCGGCCGCGCCGCGCCCACCAAATCGCAGTCCAAACCCTGGACAGTCTCAAAATCCCCGAGGCGCTGCTGAGAATCCGCACCGTGGTCGCCGTTACCGGCCTGTCTGAATCGTCCATCCGCCGCAAGGTGGCCGCAGGCCAGTTTCCCGCCCCCGTCAAGGACGGATTGCGCTGTACCCGCTGGGTGGCGCAGTCGGTCACCAATTGGCTTCGCAAGCAGGGGGCGAAATGAATCTGACCCTTGTCACCAAGAAAGCCGAGGCGCGCGTGGACAGCCGCCTGCTGGCGCAACACCTGGGCAACCAGCACAAAGCCGTCATGGCGCTGGTGGATCGCTACGCTGGCGACTTCAAGGGCATGGGAGAGCTTCCATTTCAAATGGAACCTTCGCCTAGTGGGCAGCGCGAGCGCTTCGCCCTGCTGAACGAGGATCAATCCTTTTTCCTGCTGAGTCTGAGCCGCAACACGCCGCGCGTGGTGTCCCTCAAGGCAAAGCTGGTGCTGGCCTTCCGTGAAGCCCGCCGCGCTGCCGAGCTGCACGTCGAATACCTGCCCGGCTACCACCAGTTGCACGACCAATTGCACCTGCTGGCCGATGGTTCACCGAATGAACGCTGGGTTCATGCGAACATGAACAAGATGGTCAACAAGGTGGCCGGCGTCGAGTCGGGCCAGCGCCCCGCCGCTGGTGTTCCGCAGAAAGCCCTGCTGATCGCCGCGCAGCACATCGCCGCACAGGCCATGCAGGGGGCCGCAGACCACCACGAAGCCCACGCCAGGGCAAAGGCCGCGCTGGCGCCGCTGATGCCTCACAAGCTGATCGGGTAGCAGATGGGACGCGACAAGCGCAGCAAGGGCGATTCCAGCCGCGTAGCAGGCGGGTTTGCTGCTGTGCCCTGGGACGTGCTCGATAGCCCCGCCTACGCCCGTCTAAGCCATCCTGCGCGCAGTCTGCTCATTGAGCTGGCGCGGCAGTACGTGCGCGACAACAACGGGCGATTGCTGGCCAGCGAAGCCTATCTGGCCAAGCGCGGCTGGAAGTCGAACGACACCATCACCAGAGCCAAGCGCGAGCTGATCGAAGCCGGGTTCATTCACGAAACCGTCAAGGGCCATCGTCCGAACAAGGCGAGCTGGTACGCCATCACCTGGTACACGCTGGACAGACTGCCCGGCTACGACGTGGGCACCGCAGAAAGTTTCCAGCGCGGCGCCTATCGCAAAAACGCAAGCCTTACACCGTCTCGCGGTGTAGAGAGGCCCGTCATAGCACCGTCTCACGGTGTAGAGAGTGCGCCGTCTACACCGGCTCACGGTGCTATCAAGGTCGTTTTCGTGCCCTCGCCTACACCGCCAGACGGTGACCATCTAGATATGCCATCTCCTGCAGCTGTCCTGACTGCTATTGCCCAACCTGCATCGTCGCCGGTCAAGGCCACGGCCTGCCCTGCAGTGTCAGCGCCTCGCTCAGGGCGAGCTGCGGACATCAGGCCAAGCGGTCCCCGCGATTGATGCACGGGTCACCGGCTGGCGGTTGGCATGCTCGTTGGCGGGGGACGACCTGCGGGTGCGTCAGGCCTGGGTCTAGGGCTCCACAGGCCGCCGCATCCACACCAGCTCCGCCTCCAGCGCCCGCGCCAGCTCCCGCAGCTGCGGCCGCTGCCCGCCCTTCCAGGCGTTGCGCGCCACCGCCTGCCGGCCCTCTTCAGTCCTGGGCCCGGTCGATCTCTCCCACGGCCGCCAGCGCCGGATCAGCTCGGCCTTAGCGGCGCTGCTGCCGCTGAGGTAGCGGTT
>CAZEPA010000670.1:0-2500 GCA_964513955.1 uncultured Anaerolineae bacterium
CACGGGAACGCTCCTGCTGCATCGCAACCAGCGGCCAGGATGCGCGCCGTGGCGGCGCGGCCTGGTCATCCCGATTCAGCGTCCACCGAAGGGTCGTGGGCGCCTTGACTACATTAAGCGGTTTACTAAAAACAGAGAACAAAAGCGAGTTTTCGGAAACCGCTTAACTATTCGTATGTTATCACAAGCGGCACGGATTGTCAAGATCCAAAATGAGGAATTTGAGGGTCAATTTGGGGACGCGCAGAATGGCCGAACCGCAAAGCCGCCAAGACCACAAAGAAAACGTAGCGGTCTTAGCGGCCTTGGCGGCTGCGCGGTTTCCTATCTTTTCCCACGCGAAGTCAACTGCAAGAAGATGCTCACTTACTCATAGCGCAGGGCATCAATGGGATTGAGACGCGCGGCGCGATTGGCGGGATAGAGGCCAAAGAAGATGCCGATGCCGAGCGAAACAGCGAGGGCCAGGATGATGCTTTGCGGCGTGACGAGGGCGCGGGTATTCCCCAACAAGGGTGAGATAAGCTGCGCGCCCCCCACGCCCAACAGCACCCCCACAGCGCCGCCGGTGATGCTGAGCACGACAGCTTCCGCCAGAAATTGAACCAAGATATCGCTGCGCTTGGCGCCGACCGCTTTGCGCAGACCGACCTCACGCGTGCGCTCGGTCACGCTGACGAGCATGATGTTCATGATGCCGATGCCGCCGACGAGCAGCGAGATCGCGGCGATGCTCCCAAGCAATGTGGTAAAAGTGCCGGTGGTCTGCGCGACGGTGTTTAGGATATCGGCCTGGTTCTGCACCGTGAAATCGTTCTCCGCGCCAGTCTGCAGCCCATGCAGGGTGCGCAAAATCGCCGTGACCTGAGCCTGCGCCAGGTCCATCTCGGCCGCGGAGCGGACCTGCAGGCTGATGGAGCGCACCTCGGTGGTGCCGGCGCCGCCCAACTTGATCTGAGCCGTGCGGAGCGGCATGAAGACGGTATTGTCCTGGTTGTTGAAACCGCTCTGGCCTTTGGTTTTCAGCACGCCCACTACTTCGTAGGTTTGCCGGTTGATGCGGACGACCTCGCCTACCGGGTTGACCAACGTGCTGCCAAACAGATTCTCAACGACCGTCTGCCCCAGGATGACCACCATCGCTAGGTTGGTGTTGTCTTCTGGACTGATAAAGCGGCCGCGTTCTACGCTCCAATTACGCACGGTGGCATAGTCCGCCGTTACCCCGTTGACACTGGTGTTTGTCGTTTTGCCCTGGTAGACCACGGTGGCGTTGGCGCTGTAATCGGGCGCGAGTAAGCTGACCGAGGTCGCCAGCGCGCGGATGGCCTCCACATCTTTATCGGTCAGCGGGCGCGTATTCTGCTGCAAGCCGTTGCGCGAAAAGCCAAAGTTGGTGCCCGCGCTCACGGTCAAGAGGTTGGAGCCAAGCGATTGAAACTGACTGACGATCTGCGCCTGCGCGCCCTGGCCCACCGCCACCAGGGCAATCACCGCGGCCACGCCGATCACGACGCCCAACATCGTCAGGATGGAGCGCATTTTGTGCACCGTCAGCGCCGTCACTGCGACGCGCAAAACCATCATCAATTTTCGCATGGCTATCTGCTCCTGTTAGCGGCCGATGGCCTGAATCCGGGGGCCGCCTTCGGGGCCGCCCAAGACGCCGCCTGCGCCGCGGAAGTTGAAGGGGTTGGTGGACTGCGTCGCCGCAATCTGGACAACGACCTTGTCGCCCACGTTCAGACCACGCACAATCTCGGTGTTGACCCCGTCGCTGAGACCGATTTCCACCGGCACCGCCACCGGGCTGCCGCTCGGGTCGCTCGCATTGGGAACCAGCACCTGCACCAGACCCCCGCTGCGCTGCAGCGCCATCGTCGGAACGAGCAGCGCATTCGCCGCCTGCCCAATCTCAATCTTCACGTTCGCTGTCATGCCCACCAGCAGCGGCAGTTCGACCGCACCCGTCAGCGTGATCGGCACCGAATAGACCATCACATCCCCCTGCAGCGCTCCTTGCAGCGGCACAGAGGCTACCTGCCCGCGCAGCGTGCGGCCCGGAAACGCATCAAACGTGATCTGCGCCCTTTGCCCAGCCGCCACCTGCCGAATTGTCGTCTCATCCACCGACGCCACGATCTGCAGTGTCTTCAGATTCGCAACAGTCAGGATGCGCGTGTTGCTCGAAACCAGATCGCCCGGCTGTGCATTGGTTTGCAGAATCGTGCCATCGAACGGCGCGCTCAGATTCGCTCCGGCCAGCGCCGCCTCGGCATCGGCCACGGCCAGGCGCTTCTTGTCCACCGCAGCCTGCGCCGCCGCCAGCTTGACCGCATCCGGACCTTTGTCCAACGTCGCACGGTTGTCGCGCGCCTCCGCTTGGGCCACCTGTGCCTGCTGCACCGCCAACTGCGCCTTCGCCAGCGCCAGCTTGTCGCCGCCCGCCAGCGCCTCCGCCAGCGCCTTCTGTGCATCCGCCAGCGTGGATTGCGCCTTG
>CAZEPA010000671.1:0-2499 GCA_964513955.1 uncultured Anaerolineae bacterium
GGCCTGGCACATCTGGGCGCTGTATGCTGTCTACGGCTTCTACTACGGCATGGCCTACGGTACGGCCAAGGCCCTGGTGGCTGACCTGGTGCCGGCCAATTTACGTGGCACGGCGTTTGGCACCTACAACGCCGTGCTCGGCATTCTCGATTTCCCTGCCTCTGTCATCGCCGGCGTGCTTTGGCAAGGCGTCGGACGCTGGGCCGGCCTGGGGCCGTCCGCGCCTTTCATCTTCGGCGCGGCCACCGCCCTGATCGCCGCCGTCGCCATGGCCTTCGTGTTGCGTGGGCAACCGGAGGGAAGTCATGCCTGAGCCATTCATGATCTACGGCGCCACCGGCTACACCGGCCAACTAATCGCACGTGAGGCTGTGGCGCAGGGCTTGCGCCCGCTGCTGGCCGGACGTTCGGCCTCCGCCCTCGCTGCCCTGGCCGGGGAGCTGGGCCTGGATTACCAGGCCGCGCTCTTAACCGATGCCGCCGCGCTGGACGCTGCCTTGCAGGGCGTGAGCGCAGTGTTGAACGCGGCCGGGCCGTTTGTGCACACCGCGCAGCCGATGGTGGATGCTTGCCTGCGTGCAGGCGTCCACTACCTGGACATTACCGGTGAAATTGCCGTTTTCGAGGCATTGGCGCGGCGCTCGGCCGACGCAAAAGCGGCCGGCATCAGCTTGCTGCCCGGCGTCGGCTTCGATGTCGTGCCCACGGACTGCCTGGCCGCGCACCTCAAGGCGCGGCTGCCCAGCGCCACGCACCTGGCGTTGGCGTTTCGCAGCGTCGGCAGCACCTGGTCACGCGGCACCATGACCACCATGATCGAGAGCATTGATCGCATGGGCGCGGTGCGGCAGCAGGGCAAAATTCGCCAGGCGCCTGCGGCGTGGAAAACGCGCGCGATTGACTTCGGTCGCGGCCCGGTTACGTGCGTCACCATCCCGTGGGGCGATGTGTCAACGGCATTCCACAGCACAGGCATCCCCAACATCGAGGTTTATGCGGTCTTTCCGGCCTCGGTGCGCGGCGCACTCGTAGCCAGTCGCTGGGTGGGTGGTCTGCTGGCGACAGCGCCTGTGCAGCGGGTGCTCAAGCTTGCCATTGGTGCGGGGACGCCGGGGCCAAGCGCCAGCCAGCGTGAGCAGGGATTCAGCCTGGTGTGGGGAGAGGTGCGCGATGACCAGGGCCAAGTGCGCGTCTCGCGGCTGCGTACGCCGGAAGGTTATCAGCTCACCGCGCGGACCGCGCTGACCGCTGTACGCTGCGCGCTGGCTGGGGAGACTGCTCCCGGTTTTCTCACGCCGTCGCGGGCCTTCGGGGCCGATTTCATCATGCAGTTTCCCGGTGTCGTGCGTGAAGACCTGCCATAAGTTCACTTTGCAATCATTGCTGCGCTTTGCAGCCGCCGGACCTTGCTTGCCAGCTTCTGGTTTTTACCTCATCGTGGTAGAATCCAGCCGCGCTTGGCCCCCTGTCAAGCTCAACGCCGGTCGCCCGTTCGCGATCCGAGCCTAATCTGAAATCAAAGGATGTCCGATGTCACGTTTGTTTCCACGCCGCGCCAGCTTCCACAAAGACACTCGCCGTTCTGGCCCGGCCGCTTCACGCCCCCTGGCTCGCGGCATGATGCAGCCGGCTTGGCTGTCGCTGCTGGCCGTGGCCGTGCTCATGTTCCTGCTGGCTGGCTGCGGCGCAGCTGGCCCGGCGCCGACGGCGACGCCTACGAAGACGCCCAAACCGCCGGCCACCGCCACCCCGCTTCCGCCAACCGCCACGCCGCTCCCACTGCCCACCGACACACCCGCCGCCACGGCGACACCTGTGCCGACCGACACGCCCGTGGCGACAGAGACGCCCGTGCCTACGGCAACCCCTGTGCCGCCTACGGCTGCGCCGGTGCGGCCCACCAACACGCCGCGGCCGCGCGTGGTACCGCCCACGAATACACCTGCACCGCCGCCCGCGGCTGACCCTTGCGCCAGCATTGGCGGCGATGGCTGCAAGTTTAAGGTGCGCGGCGGGCCGGGTTTTCAGGACAATGGCGGCGGCGAGCTAAAGATACAACTGGCCTTTGTGCACAGCGGCGTGGATGGCGGGCAGCCGCAGGGTGATTACCGCATTCGGCTGTCCAAAGACGGGCAGCCCGTGCCCGGGCCGGAAAACGTGCTCAGCATCGCCTTGAACGCCAACCAAGGCCCACTAGGCAAATACAATTGGGAGTTTGCCATTCCAGCCGGCCAACTGCCAGGCGGCAGCGTGGGCGGCAGCTACACCATGTATGTTCTGGATGGCAACCGCGAGCGCGACAGCCGCGATTTTTCGTTCAGCCTGGGCAACAACCAGGGCTTCGTCTGGATACTCTGGGATCAGAATTGAACTGATGCACCGTGGCGCGGTCGCAACATCGCGCCACGGTGTCGTCTCATCAGTCACTTTACACATGCAACACGGATCAGTCTGGTAAATCCAGAGCAACCCCTAACGCCTGGTTCAGCATTTCGATCA
>CAZEPA010000672.1:0-2497 GCA_964513955.1 uncultured Anaerolineae bacterium
GTCGGAGTCGTTGGCCGGCCGTTTGGAAACAGTCACCATGGGCGGCTTCAGTCTGGCTGAAGTGGGCATTGAGGAGCACGCGCGGCATTGGCTGCGCGGCGGCTTCCCGTTGTCCTTCCTGGCTGACTCCGATGAGGACAGCGCTGTGTGGCGTAAGAATTTCGTCCAGACTTTTCTGGAGCGCGACCTGCCACAGGCGGGCATCGCCGTCTCCGCACAGACCCTGCTGCGCTTCTGGACCATGCTCGCCCATTATCACGGCCAAGTCTGGAATGGTGCGGAGTTGGCCCGATCTCTCGGTGTCTCCGAGCCAACAGTGCGTCGCTATCTAGACACGCTGACTGGCCTGTTCATGGTTCGTCAGCTTCAGCCCTGGCATGCCAACCTGGCCAAACGGCAAATCAAGTCACCCAAGATGTACTTTCGCGATACCGGCATTCTGCACCAGCTACTTGGCATCCGCACACAATACAATTTACTCCTTCATCCTAAGGTAGGCGCCTCCTGGGAGGGCTATGCTCTGGAGGAGGCCTTGCAGGCCACTGCGCCCGACGAAGCCTATTTTTGGGGCACGCACAATGGCGCCGAGCTTGATCTGTTGCTCTTCAAAGACGGCCGTCGCACCGGCGTCGAGTGCAAGCGGGTGGACGCGCCCCGTCTCACCCCGTCCATGCGCATCGCCCTGGAGGATCTCGGCTTGGATCATCTGATCGTCATCTACCCCGGCGCTCGCGCCTATCCCCTGGCCGAGCGCGTGACGGTGCTGCCATTGGCGCATTTGGCCCAGGGGAGCCACGTCTTGACAACAGGAGCCTGAACCATGAACCTGAGCGAATTCAAGGCACAAGTGGCGTTGGGCGAGGACAGCCGATGCCAGTTCAAGCGCGATGTGACCAGCGTCGACAGCCTGACGGCCTTCGCCAACTCTGAGTGCGACGTGATCTATTCGGATTGATCAGGGTGGTCTTCACTGCGTTTCACACTGCGTCAATTTACGATTTCTCTATTAACGCAGTATAATCCATTATCATGAGCAATCGACGTGATCAGACGCCGGCGGCGCAGTATGGCCGGGCCCAGGGTGTGGCGCTGCTGGAGCGGCTTGTAGCCGAAACCGGCCCCATCTTCACCACCGAAGGTGCCATCCGAGCGGGCGCTGCGCTGGGGCTGGCGCGGCCCCCGGTCAACGGGCTGCTGGCGCAACTGGCGCAAGGGCCGTGGCTGGCGCGCCTCAAGCGGGGCGTCTACGTCGTCCAGTCGCCGCTGCTCAGCACGGAGGTTCATCCCTTCGCCCTCGCCGCCGCCCTGGTGCAGCCCTGCGCCATCAGCCATTGGTCAGCGCTGGCCTTTCACGGCATGACCACGCAGATCCCCACCATGATCCAGGCGTCCACCCCGCGGGCGGTTGTCACGCCGGAGATGCGCAGCGGATCCGCTTATCGCCCGCGCGGGCGCGCGGTTTGGCGGGCGCTGGACCTGGAGTTCGAGTTCATTACCGTCCAGCCGGCCCATTTCTTCGGCCTGCAGCACGAGTGGCTGACCCAATGGCAGCGCGTCGCCATCACCGATCGCGAACGCACCCTGTTGGACGTGATGGCCCATCCCCCAGTGTTCGGCGGCATGGGGGCCAGTATCGAACTCCTGGAGGCCAACTGGCCGGCAGCGGATGGCGAGAAACTGGTCAGTTACGCGCTACGCTACGATGTTGGGGCGACCATCAAGCGCCTGGGCTGTTGGCTGGAACGCTTCGGCGCTCCGGCTGACCTGTTGCAGCCGCTGGCTGAATATCCCGTAGCCGGCTATGTTCCACTCGATCCGGCCGGCCCGTCCCGCGGAGAGACGGATAGTCGTTGGCGCGTGCGTCTCAACCTTGTTAGGGCAAACAACGATGGCAACCGTTGACCAGTTGTTGCGCCAGCTGCGCCTTTTGTGCCACGGTGCCCGACTGCGCAGCAAGTTCTCGATGAGCTACCACCGCTGGTATGGGGTCTGTGGCCGGAACCGGAGCACGAGGCACTCGCATGATCCTCTCCCACAACAAAGCCAACCGCGCCATGCGCCTGGATGACAAAAGCCAGCCATGCACGGTGGGAATTTCTACGGCGTCAGTTTGGTCCGGCTCGTGCTGGGCGGCTGTTCTTTACGGTTGGCGCGGTGAAGCGGGTTGATCGGCTTTCTGTTGGATGGTCATGGCAAAGATGTGGTAGAATAGGGAGCACCCAACTGAGCTGGGCCATCACGGCGAAGGCGGATTCACCACGAGTACAACATCCATCTTACAGGAGACTGTCATGTCTGTTCCCTCCTATGAAGAACTTCTACAGCCAATCTTGGAAGCCCTTCGCCAACTGGGCGGCCTTCAAACTATCACGGCGATCAACAGACACGTTATCTCCTTTTTGCCGCTGGCAACTGAAGAGACCACTCTGCGCCACGGCGACACGAAGCAGACAGAGTTGGAGTATCGTTTGGCCTGGGCGCGTACCTACCTCAAGCA
>CAZEPA010000673.1:0-2488 GCA_964513955.1 uncultured Anaerolineae bacterium
CGCCTGGGCCGTCTGGGGCGAGCGCTTCCTGGCCGGGCCGCCCTACGACGTCATGCTGCACATGATCCTGCTCGGCTTCGTTTTCTCCATGATCTTCGGCCACGGCCCGATCATTCTGCCGGCCGTGCTGCGCCTGCACATGCCGTTCCTGCGCGCCTTCTATGCTCACCTGCTCCTGCTGCACCTCTCGCTGCTCCTGCGCGTGGTGGGCGATCTGGCGCCCAACCAGACGCTGCGCGCCTGGGGCGGGCTGCTGAACGCGCTGGCGGTGCTCCTCTTTCTCGCCAACACGGTGAACGCGGCGCGCCAGGGTCAGGCCAACGCCAGCGCCTCTGCTTCGACTCACTGACCCAAATCGGTGTGCATATACAAATCGCCCAGCTCAAAGCCCAGGCGGCGGTAGTAGTCACGCGTGCCGGTCGCGGCGATGACGGCCAGGCGGTCAAAGCCGTGGTCGCGGGCCAGCTCGCGCGCCGCCTGGATGAGCCGACTGCCCACGCCCACGTGCTGCGCCTCGCCGCGGCTGTCCGCGCCCACCACCAGGGCCGGGCCGTACACATGCACCTCGCGAATCATGGCCGCGCCGTGAATCTCCGCGCTGACATCGGCCGGGGTCAGCGGATGGTCTGCGCCGAACGGCCGCGGCAGGGAAAGGCGTAGAAAGCCGGCCACGCGGCCCGCGGGCGTACGCATGCGCAGGAACCATTCCTGGCTGATGTCAGTGGCATGGCAAAGGCTGTCAAGCTGTAGATGTTGCGGCTCGACGGCATGCCCTCGCACCTCCTGGCAGCGAATGCACTGGCAGGCCAGCCCGCGGCGCGCCATTTCCTGCTGCACCACCTGGCGCAAGTTGACGGCGCGGTTGCCCGCGACGATATTGTTGGACGGAATGTCCCGAATCAGGCGGTTGAGGCGGCAGTCGGGCGGCACGATCATTTTGCAGCGGATGAGCAGCTCGATCAATTCCTCCTGCGTGTACGGCTGATAAGCGCCCGCGCGCCAGTGCGCCATCAACTCCGTGCCGTCCAGCAGCGAGCAAGGATAAATTTTGAGCTCGTCCGGCCGCAGCGCCGGATCGCTCCACAGGCGTTGAAAATCGGCCAGATCGCTCTCCGGCGTCGCGCCCAGCAGGTTGGGCATCCAGTGCAGGTGCAGCTTGAATCCGGCCGCGCGCAACAGACGCACGGCGCGCCGGCTCTGCTCCACCGTGTGCCCGCGCTTGTTCAGCGCCAGGATCGAATCGTCCAGACTCTGGATGCCCAGCTGCACCTTGGTGACGCCCAGACGCCGCAGCCATATCACTTCCTCCGGCGTGATCCAATCGGGCCGCGTTTCAATGACCAACCCCACATTGCGATGCGGCGCGGACTCGTTCAGCCGCTGCGCCTCGGCCAGGGTGGCGGCCGGCTGCTCGTTCATCGCTTCCAGGCAGCGACGCACGAACATCTCCTGATAGGCGCGTGGATAGGCTGACCAGGTGCCGCCCAGGATGAGCAGCTCGATCTTGTCCGCGGCGTGACCGATGCTCTCCAGCGCGGCGATGCGGCCGGCCGTCTGCGCAAACGGATCAAACTGCTCCAGGTAAGCGCGCTGCGCGCCCGGTTCATCGCGCAGGTAGCTCTTGGGCATCAGCTCATCCGTGGGGCAAAAGATGCAGACGCCGGGGCAGGCGTAGGGCTTGGTCAACACGGCGACAGGCGCCACGCCCGAAATGGTGCGCGTCGGCTTGCGCTGCAGGCGCTTGAGCGTCTCCCGCTGAAAATCAAGGCGCCCATCCGCGGCCAGCGCCTGGTAGGCCTGCACCAGGCGGTCGCGCGTGAAGCGCGCCGCGCCTTCCGGCCCCAGGTGCTGGCGCACCAGGCGGTCGAGGCTGCGCCGCGACCAGGTGGGCAGGCTTTGCACCTCCTGCAGCAGCGCCAGCAAAGCGGCTTCATGCGCGCCCATCTCCAGCGGCGCGGCGTGCGCCTGACGCCAGTGGGCCAGGCGGTCCGGATGAAAAGGGTCCGGCTTGTCGGCAAAAAATGGCAGCTCAGTCATCGTCTCTCATTTCTCTATGCCCGCTTTGTACGCTAAAATCCGATCATGAGTCTGTCACCATGAATCCAGATACCATTCAGCGTCTCCTGGCGCTCAACCAAGAATTCTACGCTGCCTACGCGGCGGCCTTTGCTCGTTCACGCGGCGCGGGCCAGGCGGGTCTCATGCGCACGTTGCCCTATCTGCCGTCGGCGCCTACGGTGCTGGACCTGGGCTGCGGCAATGGCCGCCTGGCGCGCTGGCTGGCCGGCCAGCGGCCGGGGGCGACTTATGTGGGGCTGGATGCCAGCGCCGGCCTTTTGGCCGCGGCGGGTCAAACAATCCGCGGCCTGGCCGGCGTCCGTGCGCACCTGGTCATGGCCGACGTCACGCGGCCCGAGTGGATGGCGGCTTTGCCGCCCATTTCAGCGGTTGGCGGCCCGTTTGACGCCATTTACGTGCTGGCGCTGCT
>CAZEPA010000674.1:0-2479 GCA_964513955.1 uncultured Anaerolineae bacterium
CATCAACGGCCGGCGCATCAGGAGAGGCATGAACGAAACGCACATGAGCCTTGCCCGCAGCCGGGGCGCTGTTGTTGTCCACCAAGACCAGCGGCTCGATTGCGGCCACCTTGCCGACAGCCACAACCGTGTAATCCTTGTCATTATCGAGGGTCAGCGTCGCCGAAATGACAGCCGGCTCGGTCTTACCCGTGGGGACTACCTGCACCTTGTGCTCGCCAGCCGTTAAGCCAGCATACTGGGTGATGCCCTTGAACGGCGCATTGGTGAACGCCTTGGCGCCATCCACCCACACATCAACCGCCGGCGCATCCGGGGAGGCATGAACCACGCGCACGCGAGGGCCAGCCGCAGAGGCGCTGAACGTAGAAACCAGTAATGACCCCATCACAGCAAACGCTGCGACGCCCTTGAACAAACGACTGAACTTCATGACTGTAATCTCCTCTTGAATCTGCTGTTGTGCTACGCCTGCAAGAAACTTGTCTTACAAACTATTGACTAACTTGATGCAAAGTTTATACATAGTTGATGGTTTGCACAGTGTTTGTCATTACAATCTCATAATCGGTTAATGTGATCCATGGCAATGGGTGCGTCTGCGAGGCTCCTGCATGAACGGTGTTTTTCCTTGACGCGCTGAATGGCAAACAGCCTGGTTTTCGATTATACTTGCCGTCACTGCTGCTTTCCGTCATGGGGAGGAAATCGTATGACCTGGCTTCATCTATTCTCGACATCGCTGCGACAGCCGTGGTCTCACCATCTTGCGCGCCTGGCCGTGACTGGATGTGCTGTGCTGGCCGCGCTGATGGGCTTCGTGCGCCCGACAAGCGCAAGGTCGCACTCTGCGCCGCCAACGCCAGCGGCGGTTGGCACAGCGGATTCCGCCGTTGAGTTATCCCAACGTCGCTTGCAAATAGCCGCCGCGACCCCACCTTCTCCTGATTTTCCTTCGTTCCCCGTCACGCGCCCAGGCATCTACGTCGCCAGCGACTACTCCGGCCTGATTGATCCGCAGCGTTACGGCAATGTCGGCAGTCTGCGCACCTGGGGCTGGGGGGAATTCTACGACAGTTTGGGCAACTACAAATGGGATGCATTCGAATCATGGTTGAACAACGTGGCCTCGCAGGGCAAGGTCGCCGGCGTCGGCATTACCACCTACAACGGCCGCTGCTGCACGAACTACCTTGAAATGCCTGCCTGGGTGACGCAAGTCTACCCGAATGCCACGTTCAATGTCTGCAGCTATCTCACCGGTTCATGCACTCCCTGGCACATCCCTCGTTACTGGCACAACGACTACCTGACGCCCTACCACACGTTTATCACGGCCTTTGGTCAGCGGTATCGCAACGACCCACGCCTGGAATGGGTCGCCATCGGCCTCGGCACCTTTGGCGAGCTGCACGCCACCGACCCCGATAAGCCGTGGTACAACTGGTACGATCGCACGGCGGTGGCCACCGCCGGTTTGACCAGCAGCCTGTGGCTTTCGACCACCAAAGCGATTACGGATTGGTACATTGCCGCGTTTTCGGAAAACGGTCAGCTCAAGAAGAGCCTGCTCCTGCAGAACGCGTCCTACACTTTTAGCGAGACCGAACGCCGCGATCTGGCTAACTATGCCGCACCCAAAGGCGTTGGACTGTCGAACAACGGCCTGTACCCTGACTCCAATTTCTCCATCGTGGGCAACCAGTCGGGCTGTCCCTACTGCGGCCAGCACGATCACATCGTCAACTGGAACAGCCAGGTGCCCATCGCCTTCGAGACTTACGACTACATGCTGTGCGACGAGCAGGCCATGTACTGGGGAATTCTCAACGGCCTCGACAAACACGTGGATTTTTTCCGTGTGGACTACACCCTGCTGTATCAGACAGACCCTAACTACAACTGGCTGTACGATAAGGTCGAAAACATCGCGCTCCTCAATCGCTTCAAACCGTACATTGGCGCGACGCGCCAGAATGCGCCGAGCGCGTGGGTGGCGCTGCGCGAACATCGCGTGCCGTTGAACTACTGCGGCGGCCTGATCAACGAAGCCTCCTGGTATCCGCAGCTGGGCAATTTTGACTACTTCATGGAACAGGATGACAGCGTGGCCGGCGGCCGCACCGTGGCGGAGACCAATGACGCCAGCGTCACCAGCGGCTTGGGCTGGTGCCCGCCGGTCACAGGCCGGCCGGTTTGTAATACGTCGGCCTATCAGGCTGCCATACCGTCCGGCAAAGAGGGCTGGGTCACGCGCCGCACGGATCGCAGCACGGGCAATCCGTTCATGTTTTTCAAGGTGGACGATGGTTATCTCTATGCCACCGCCGGTCACGCCATCACGGTGTCAGTGACCTACGCGGATGTGGGGACAGGCCGTTGGCGCTTGCTCTACGATGGGCCAGGCGGCGCGGCCACCGCGGCCACGCCCGTGGGCGGCAGCAGCCCCTATGTGCAAAAGCAGAATACCCACACGTGG
>CAZEPA010000675.1:0-2474 GCA_964513955.1 uncultured Anaerolineae bacterium
TGCGCTCGTCTGCCACGCGGCCGGTACCGAAGGTTTCCACGCTCAGGGAGATCGGTCGCGCCACGCCGATGGCGTAGGAAATCTGCAGCTCCAGGCGGTCGGCCAGGCCGGCGGCCACGACGTTCTTGGCAATGTAGCGGGCCATGTACGCGCCAGAGCGGTCTACCTTTGTCGGGTCCTTGCCCGAGAACGCGCCGCCGCCGTGGCGCGCCATGCCGCCGTAGGTGTCCACGATGATCTTGCGCCCGGTCAGGCCGGCATCGCCCAACGGCCCGCCGGTGACGAAGCGGCCGGTGGGGTTGACATAGATCTTGGTTTCGTCGTCCATCATCGTCACCGGGATGACGTGGTTGATAACGTACTCGATGATGTCGCTGCGAATTTCGTCCTGGGTGACGTCTGGTGCGTGCTGTGTGGAGATGACAATGGCGTCCACGCGCACCGGCTTGCCATATTGATACTCGACCGTCACCTGGGACTTGCCGTCCGGCCGCAGGTAGGGCAATTCATCGTCCTTGCGCACCTGCGCCAGACGCCGCGTCAGCTTGTGCGCCAAGACGATGGACATCGGCATCAGCTCTTCGGTTTCGTGGCAGGCAAAGCCCACCATCATGCCCTGATCGCCCGCGCCGATCGCCTCGATCGCCTCATCAGACATGTCGCCGTGCTTGGCTTCGTAGGCCTTGTCCACACCCAGGGCGATGTCGGCCGACTGCTCTTTGAGCGAAACGAGCACCGCGCAGGTGTCGCAGTCAAAGCCGTACTTGGCGCGCGTGTACCCGATGTTGCGCAGGGTTTCACGTGCAATCGTCTGAATATCCACATACGTGCTGGTCGTGATCTCGCCCATCACGCAGATCAGGCCGGTGGTGGTGGCGCACTCGCACGCCACGCGCGCATCCGGGTCTGCGCCGATGATCGCGTCCAAAACCGCATCAGAAATTTGGTCGCACAGTTTGTCGGGGTGCCCTTCGGTCACCGATTCGGACGTATAGAACAGCTTCGGTGAACTCATAAATGTCGTTGTCATACGAATGTTACTCCTCTTTCACATGGGCGCTTTGCTCGCCGCTTCCACTTGAATCTTGAATTTTCCAATCTTCAATCTTCAATCTTCAATCCACTCACGTTCCCTCTTGCCAGGAGTTTAGATAATCCTGCTGTTCGCTGCTGAGGGTGTCAATACGGATGCCCATCGCGGCCAGTTTCAAGCGTGCGATTTCCTGGTCAATGTCTTCCGGCACGGTGTAGACCTGGTTCTGCAGTTTTTCGTGATTGACGGCCATGAACTCGGCGGCCAAGGCCTGGTTGGCAAAGCTCATGTCCATCACCGCGCTGGGGTGGCCCTCGGCCGCCGCCAGGTTGACCAGGCGCCCTTCGCCGATCAGGTAGAGCTTGCGACCGTCTTCCAGTTTGTATTCATCCAAGAATTCACGCACCCGGCGCACTTCGCTGGCCATGCCTTCCAGGGCTGGAATGTTGACCTCGACGTTGAAATGGCCTGAATTGGCCATGATGGCGCCATCCTTCATGACTTCGAAATGCGACTTATCGAAGACATGAATGTCGCCGGTGGCGGAGCAGAAGATGTCACCCACCGCGGCCGCCTCCAGCATGGGCATCACACGGAAGCCATCCATGACCGCCTCCAGCGCGCGCAAGGGCTGCACTTCGGTCACGATCACGTTGGCGCCCATGCCGCGCGCACGATTGGCAATGCCGCGGCTGCACCAACCGTAGCCGGCCACCACGAAGTTCTTGCCCGCCAGCAGCACGTTCGTGGCACGAACGATGCCGTCAATCGTGGATTGACCGGTGCCATAGCGATTATCGAAAAAGTGCTTGGTCATGGCGTCGTTGACGGCCATCACCGGGAAGCGCAGCGCGCCTTCCGCGGCCATCGCGCGCAGGCGAATCACGCCCGTGGTCGTTTCTTCGGTGCCGCCCACGATACCAGGCAGCAGTTCTGTGCGTGTCTTGTGCAGGGTTGAAACCAGGTCACAGCCGTCGTCCATCGTGATGTGCGGCTTGATGTCAAGCACTGCATTGAGGTGCTTGTAATACGTGGCGTTGTCTTCGCCCTTGATGGCGTACACCGGCATTTCGTAATAGGCCACCAGCGCGGCCGCAACGTCATCCTGGGTCGAGAGCGGGTTGGAGGCGCTGAGCGCCACTTCGGCGCCGCCGGCCTGCAGCACCCGCATCAGGTTGGCGGTCTCTGCCGTCACATGCAAACAGGCCGCCATGCGCAGCCCACGCAGCGGTTGTTCCTGACGAAAACGGGCTTCGATCAGATCCAGCACCGGCATCTCTTTCGCGGCCCACTGCATCCGATACCGGCCCTTCTCGGCCAGGTCAATGTCTTTGATATCGAAATGTTGCGTCACAATCTACTCCTTCTCACTTGTCACTGATTCTCGATCCTCGATCTCTGATCTCTGATCCTCGATCTCTGATCTCTGATCCTCGATCTC
>CAZEPA010000676.1:0-2465 GCA_964513955.1 uncultured Anaerolineae bacterium
GTGTGCTCTTCCGATCTGTAGATCAGATCAAACGTCGCGTTGCCCCTTCCAAATGCGGTTTTGGCATACCACGTGGCCGGCAGGGGATGCCCCCAGGCCGCCAGGTTGAACAGCAAAAACCCCCCGATGCCGGCGACCGCGATCAGCCCGTGCAGCCACCAGCGGCCGCCCGGCACCGCGCGTCGCCGCCAGACCAAGTAGCCCCAGCCTACGGGCAGCAGCAGCCACACTTCCGGTCTGGCCCAACCGGCCAGGGTGAGGCAGAGCGTTGCCAGGTAGGCGCGGCGCGCGCCGCGTCGTTCGGCGCCCAACAGCGCCAGCAGACCCAGCAGGACGAGCAGCAGGTACAGCGGCGTTTCCATGCCTGACAGCGCACCCCATACAAAGGCCGGCTGCCAGGCTGCCAGGACGCCAGCGATCAATGCCACGCGCAGGTCCTCGCTGACCCGCCACGCCAGCAGCCCGATCAGGACAATGTCCGCCAGGTATATCAGGCTTCCTAACACCTTGACGCCGGCCGCGGGATCGCCCACCGGCATCATGGAAACGAGCGCCAGCAGCAGCACCCACAGCGGCGTGGTGCTCGCCCCCGTGGGCTCACCCGGGTTGAACGACCACCCCCGGCCAGCGGCCAGGTTACGTGCAATCTGCAGGTGGATCCAGCTGTCGTCGAGTGGAAAACCAAAACCACCCACCCGGGTCAGAGCATAATACAGGTACAGCGCCAGCGCGGCCAGCCCTGCCAGCAGCACGGCGAACAACACCATCCAGAGTTTCCGCGCGTCTGATGCCATCACACGTGTTCCTGGTGCCGACGCTGCTCCTGCAGTCACTTCCGCCACAACACCACCCAGTTCGTCTGATCGTCAAAGGGTGCCGGCGTGTACAGGCTGTCCAGTTGGTTCCACCACGCGGCCAGACTGCTGCGCACCGCGGCGGCATCAAGATCACGACCACGTAGGGCGCCAGGTGGTGTAGGCAGCCACTGCTCGACTGGCATCAGAACGGCGGCTGGCGGCTGCTGCCCCAGTGTTGCCTGCACGCCCTGCGCCTCAGGACCAGTGGTGCCCAGGCCACGCAGCACGGCATCGAACGCCGTGGGGTTGCGGTGACCGCTGAGCAGATACCAGCCGGGTCCCCAACCCGTGGCAAAAATAGGTGCGCCGGCCGGCACGCGCTGTGCCAGCCCGGTCTGGATGGCCGTCATTTCCCCGGCCAGGCGCGACTCCGGCACGGACACCGGACCTAACGTCGTGTCGAACCAACGCCGCGGCGTGGCGAATGCGATGCCAGGCGTCAGCGCCTGCCCGACCAGGTTGACCACCGCCAGACCGGCCAGCGCCATCAAAGCCCAGCGCTGCCAGGTCGGTGCGCCGCCGAGGGGACCCGCGGCCGGCTGGGCGCTGGCGGACAATAACCACCACAGCACCGCCAGCGCCGGCGCAATCGCCACGCCCAGGCTGTAACCGGTGAGCAGCAGCCGCACGTTGGTTAGAACGGCAAAGGCCCACAACCCCCACCACGCCGGCGGGGCGTGACGCCGCAGCGCCGGCCAGGCAGCCAGCAGCAGAATGGGGGTCAACGGCGCCCAGGGCACCGCCGCCAGCCACTGCAGGATACGGCCCAGCGTCAGACCCAACGCCGGTGCGCCGGAAGAACCGGCTTCCAGGAACACAGGCGCCATCAAGGCGAGCGCCAGGATCAACAAAGCAACGGCGCCGACCACAGCCAGGCCCCGCCAGCGGCGCCCGCGCCAGCCCGCCCACAGCAGCACGACCCCCAACCAGGCACAGGCCAGGCTACCCAACCAGCGTCGTGAACCGATGGCCGCGCCCCAAAAGCGCCCCTGACTCAGCATGTCGTACCCGAGGTAGCCACGCCACAGCGGCTCCCAGCCAGATACGCTGGCCTGCCAGCCAAAGCCAATCAGCCACACCAGGCCACCAGCCGCCAGACCGCTCGCCCAGGCGCGCAGGGGTGCGCGACCGGACACCAGGACCGCCAGGACGGCCCCCGCGGCGCTGAGGCCGAATTCCGGTTTGCTCAGAAAGGCCAACGCAACGAGACCGCCCGCTGCGGCCACCCACGCCCCGCGCAGGGTCTGCTGCCAGCGCATGCCGGCCACGAGCGCGGCCAGGCTCAAGGCCATGCCCCAGGTCACGGCCTGGCTGTAAGTCGCGAGATGCAGTCGGATCAAGTCGCCGCCCACGTAGGGGCCGGCGATGGCAGCAAATGCCGTGAACCCGAGGGCCGCGCCCGGCCGCAGCAGGCCACGCAGCGCCAGATAGGTCAGCAGCAGCGACGCCGCAGCCAGCAGGCCGTTAGTCGCCGTCGCCAGCCCGGCCTGCGGACCCACCGTGCGCAGCAGGAACGCCAGGAACTGTACCGGCAGCGGCCCATAGGCCCAGGCCACGTCGCGCATCTGCTGCCTCTACTCAAGGGGACCGTGACGCTGTCCGTCGCAC
>CAZEPA010000677.1:0-2456 GCA_964513955.1 uncultured Anaerolineae bacterium
CGCCGAAGTCCTGGCGGCGGAACGCCCTTGCGGCCCGAATTCATTCGGCGGCTGCCGGTCGGCGCAGGATGCCTGAGCAGTCGCCCAGATCTCATGATGATCATCCTTGCTTACAAAGCGCATGACGGGTCGGGTACATTCTATTTGGTTTTGTAGACTTCACGCCGATGACGAACGAAAAGTATCGTAATACTGTTGTCCGCTCTGCTGAACGTATACAACACCCGATAATCGCCCACACGCAACTTGTAAACACTTCTCCATTGTCCGGTCAACGGCTCAGGCGTCAGTACCTCGAAGTGATCTACCAACCAGCGAATCTTGGAAAAGATCTGTTGGGCTGTCGGCTTGTTCAAACGCCCTAAATCGTCTACTGCGGCGGGCGTAAACTCAACGTGAACCATATCACCAACTCAGCCCTAATGTGGCCGCAACACTTTCCGCCGCGACTGTCTCGCCGCCTGTCTCGATGGTTCTGAGCGACAGTTGGAGGGCGCTTGTGAAGTCTTCGCGCAATGCCAGGTCTTGATCGGGGTCGCGAAACAGATCCGTCAGTGTCTGCGTGACGACTTCTTGAATCAGCGTCTTGAATTCATCTACACTTAACTCTGCGACCCTGGTAGCCATTGGCGCACCTCCACAAAAATTAAACAGCGCACTTGGTCTTAATAGGGGGGCATCGGATTGATGGCCCGGCCGATGGGCTGATCATCTCAAACCAACGTCGGCTGCACTTCTGCTTCTATCAGAAAACGGCGCATAGAAGTTAGCCGAACAAAGGAATGGCCGACACCACGCTCCGTTTCGTTTCCCCGCGGCCCGCCGGCGCCGCGACGCGGTTCAGCTCAGCGAGTGAGAATCCTCCGCTGTGGCTTGTGCTGGAATGATTTGTGCGGTATCAAGCCAATCAACCCGCGCAAGGCTTGATTGACGCTTTCTGAGTCGGGAAAATACTCACGCACGTCTGGCGCCAATAAGACCGCACCTTCTTCAAGGGTAAAATACTGCGTGGCAACGCTGCCGTCTTCCTGGTGTATCCTGACCGTATGTCCTTGCTGATAGGCGTGGTGATATTTGCCGCGTACCCCTGTCTTACCGCTAAAATCATATTCGGGTAACATTTCTGCTTCTGTTTCACGCTGCTGGGTTTTCATAGGTCTTCCGTTCTGCCGCAGTAGCCTTGCGACTGCTGATAATGCGAATTAAGATCGCGCCCTCTGTCTCGTGCTCGGCATGCGCAACCAGTAACAGCCGTTGTTGAATGGAATAGCCAATGCTGATACACCGTTCTTCCGTTTCCGAATGGAGTTCATCGGGATATGTCAGTAGCAACGGATCACTAAACACAGTTTGGCTTCTTCCAAACTCACCCGGTGCTTTTCTAGATTAGCCCGCGCCTTGCCGGCATCCCACTCAAAAATGAGTTTCATCGCGACCTGCGGCTATTTTCAAGATGATCCTGAACGCTCGACCGCAAAGGCCGATATTAGCGGCCAAACAAAGGAATGGCCGACACCACGCCTCGTTTCGTTTCCCCGCGGCCCGCCGGCGCCGCGACGCGGTTCTTGGCCTGCAGCGGCGTCTCCGGGATGGCAGCTTCCGGATGCACCTGCGCAAAGCGCGCCTGCGCCTGTTGACAGGCCAGCAGGTTCCCGCCATACGGGTCGCCGTGCTCCTTCCAGGCCAGGCCGGCGCAGCGCCCCTCGCAGTAGGCGTTGAGTGGGCAGACCCGACATTCCGGCAGGTTGGCCAGCGTATGGCGGCCGCGCAGTTCGTTGAAGATGGGCGCGCCGCGCCAAATCTCGTCGAAGCGCTGGTCGCGCAGGTGGCCGGCCGGCACGCGCAGCTCGATGCACGGGAAGACCTCGCCATACGGACTGATGAGGCACGAGGAGAGTCCGACCTGGCAGGTGCGTGACGTCATTGGACGCGCCTGCGGGGCAAAGGGGCTGCCATCGGCCAGAAAAAGATCGGTGATTTGCGGCCGTGTGAGTTGATGCTGGCTGGCGCGCGGCGCGCCGTCGTCGGCCGCCGAAATCTTAAACACCTGCTCATAGTATACACCCAATTCTTGCGCCAAGTCAAGCATCTGCTGGCGCTCGGCCACATTCAAATCGAGCAGGAGGGTATTGAGTTTGACGCGCACGCCGCGTTCCTGCAGCAGGCGCACGCCGCGCAGCACCCGGCTCAAGGTGCGCCGGCTGCCGGACACCGCATCGAAGGTGGCCTCGGTCGCGCCCAGCAGGCTGATGTCCACCTGCACCGGGGCGAGGCCGGCCAGGCGATCGGCCGTTTCGGGGGTCAACAGAGTCGCGTTGGTTTTCAGGTCGAGCGCAAAGCCCAGCTCGCGCGCGCGTTCGGCAATCGTGAAGAAATCGCGGCGGGTCAGAATCTCGCCGCCGGTCAGGGTCAGACGCAAGACGCCGGCCGCGGCCAGCTGCTCCAGGATGTCCAGG
>CAZEPA010000678.1:0-2454 GCA_964513955.1 uncultured Anaerolineae bacterium
GTCACGGGGCATCTTCTCTGAGCATGGAGGCTTCGGCCAGAGCCGGAAGCCTGGCGCGGCGATGAACTGACGCCAGCCTAGATTCCAGCCCACAGAGTGGGCGATGTCAAGCCTTCTGTTTCAACCCTGGCCGTGGATGTGCTAAAATAGCGCCGACACCAGACATGAGTAGGACGCGGGGAGGAAAGGCATGACCAAGCGTGAGATCGCCGCTCTGTTCGATTACAACTATTGGGCTAATCATCGTGTGCTTGACGCGGCTGCCAGAGTAACGCCAGCGCAGTTTGTCGCGCCATCCGGGCTGAGTCACGGCAGCCTGCGCGGCGCGCTGGTGCATGTGCTCAGCGCGGAAGTGGTCTGGCGCTTGCGCTGCCAGGAAGGCATCTCGCCTCCGGCGATGCTGCTGGAAACCGGCTTTCCTACGCTGGAGTCGCTGCGCGAATTCTGGAGCGAAGAAGAGCGCGCGATGCGCGCGTATCTGGACGGGCTGACCGATGAGGACATCAAAGGCACGGTTCGTTATCAGACGACCAAACAGGCGCCACATCAAAACGAGTTGTGGCACCTGTTCGCGCATGTGATCAATCACGGCACGCAGTTTCGCGGCGAGGCCGCCATGGCATTGACAGCGTACGGTCAATCGCCGGGCGATTTGGATTTGATCTTCTTCCTCAGACAGACGGAAGCCCTCCGCGCGCCGTCAGCTTAATGGATGCTGTTCCCGTCAAGGAAGCACCACCAGCACATTGACGAGGCTGCCATCAGTGGGCAAATTAACGCCGGGCTTCGTAATGGTCCAGCGGCCGGCCGGACAGCCAATGGGACTGTAGCGCACGATCAGCTCATCGCTGCTTGAAGTTACAATCAACAGGGCTTCGGGGTGATTGTTGAGCAGGGGATGATTCAGATAGCTGTACCAGAAGCCGAACGTGCCATCGGTGCAGGTGTTGGCGTTGGCCCCGCTGTGATGCACCTGATGCTGGAAAACCGGCGTGGTCGTGTTCAAGCCAGCGCCGGTCACGCGCAAAGCGCCGTTGGAGATTTGCAGGGCGGTCGTGGATGAGCCGTTCCCGTCGGCATGCACGGCCACGCCGTTGAGAGAGTGACCGTAAACCCCCACGCCGCCGCTGCTGGCTGCGTCGTTGACGCCATAGACAGCGTAGCCCGCTGACGATGAGTCCTGCCCATAGACGCCGTAAGACTGGCCGCTGGTGGCGGCCGCGTAACCGTGAACGCCCTTGCCCGTGGGCGAGTTAACGATACCCCACACACCGACCGTGTTGCCTGACACAGCCGCTGCCCAGCCGACCGCGCCCGTTCCGGCGGTTGAGAGGGCCTTGCCATAGAGTGCAGCCGAAGTACCGCTGCCAGAGGTGGCGTAACCGTAGACGGCGCGGCCGTCGGGCGAGACTGCCTCGCCGTACACGCCGTAGGTTGTGCCGCTGGCCGCCGTGGCGTAGCCACGCACCCCCGCGCCATCCGTAGACACTGATTGACCGTAGACGCCGGAGTTGATCCCGGTGGTCGCCGCGGCCGCACCCCACACGCCGCGCCCGGTTGACGAGCTGGATTGACCCACCACGCCATAGGAACTACCGCTGGTGGCAAACGCCGTGCCAGACACGCCGACGCCGCCGATGGAAAATGATTTTCCCGCGACGCCCGTAGTCGTGCCGCTGCTGGCCGTGGCAGTGCCCTCAACGCCGGTGCCGCTGGCTGCGCTGGTGGTTGCGCGCAGTCCGTCGCCGGTGGTGTTGGCCAGCAGCAGCGGTGGGTTAGGACTAAAGGCGCCGTTGATCGTCAGCGGGTTGTTGCTGCCGGTCCAGGTCTGTCCCAGGTGATTGTGGTTGTTGTCGCTGGTGTAGGCGCCTACCTGGTTCCAATGCCCGGCAGCCAGTTGGATGTCAAAGATGTCCACGTCCCCGTCGTGGTCCACATCACAGGCAGGATCATAAACGCCCCCCACGGCACAGGGCGCGGCCTGCGGCGTAGCGCCAGCCGCGCCGGTCAGCGTGGCCAATAAGGTCAGAACAAGCATCAGGGCGAAAAATCTACGCGCGTTCATGGTTTGCTCCTTTCGTTTCGTCGCGCAGGATGCGCTCGCTACAAGCAGACTGCGAACCTTCGACTCAGGTGTGATATTGTAACACACTTGTTTCCTACTCGCGACGAAATACGACCGGTCTTGACCTTACGCGTGACGATGTCGCATGGACAGCCCCGCGCCTGCGAGTCGTGTTGGTAGTTGACATCAGAAACAAAATGGTTATGCTAACACCACACAAAAGGGAATAAACACATGACAACCACCAATATAACCGCGATCTCTATCCCAAAATCGCTCTTCGAACAAGTCGAAACATTGGCACAGCAGCTCCAAATCTCACGTAGCCAACTATTCGGCCTGGCGGTTGAGGATTTCATCAAGCGGCACTAAAGCCAGGCATTACTGGA
>CAZEPA010000679.1:0-2453 GCA_964513955.1 uncultured Anaerolineae bacterium
TGGAAGTGCGCAGCGTCTCCGGCCAGGAGATCACCTGCCAGGTGCTGACCGGCGGTTTGCTGACTTCCAAGAAGGGCATGAACCTGCCGGACGCTTCTCTGAGCATCCCCGCCATTACGGAAAAGGATCGCGCCGATCTCGCGTTTGCCCTGGGCCAGGGCGTGGATTGGGTGGCGCTCTCCTTTGTGCGCAGCGCCGCCGAAGTGCGAGAGCTCAAGGCGCTCATTCGAGCCGCCAATCCGCTCGATCAACCAACGCTGGTCATTGCCAAGATCGAGAAGCCCCAGGCGGTCACTGCCATCGAGGAGATCATTGCGGACGCGGACGGCGTCATGGTGGCGCGCGGCGACTTGGGCATTGAGATGTTGACCGAAGAGGTGCCGGTGATCCAGAAACGCATCATTCGCCTGTGCAATCAAGCCGGCAAGCCAGTCATCACCGCGACGCAGATGCTCGACTCGATGATCCGCAACCCGCGCCCCACGCGCGCCGAAGCCTCGGATGTGGCCAATGCGGTTTTCGATGGCACCGACGCGGTGATGCTCTCCGGTGAAACGGCCAGCGGTCAATACCCGGTGGCGGCCGTGCAGACGATGGCGCATATCATTAGGCAGGCTGAACAGGCCGCGATCTGGAGCCTGCGCTTCACCGATGAATCTGTGGTCAGAGTGACCGTCGCGCAAGCCGTGGCCCATGCCTCCTGCGAAACCGCGCGCGATCTCAAAGCCAAGGCCATTATCGCGCCGACCATCTCTGGCAGCACGGCGCGGCTGGTCGCGCGCTTCCGGCCCCAGGCTCCCGTGGTCGCGGTGACGCCCAGCGCGCAGACCCAACGCCAGCTCATGCTCTCTTGGGGCGTCTATCCTTTGCTGGCTGACCGCGAGACCACGACTGACCGTATGCTCGCCGACGCGATCCGCGCGGCGCAGCGCCAGGGCTTTGTCAACCTGGGCGATACCGTGGTGGTCACGGCCGGCAGCGTGGGCAGCCAGCCCGGCGCCACCGACCTGATGAAAGTGCACGTGGTATGAGCGCGCGTTCCTGGCCCCATGACGCAGCGCCAGAGGTGGCCCAGGGCGCCAGATCAAGGCGATGGTGGGACTGGCGCCGCCTGTCGGCCGCGTTGGTCGAAGGCGAGCCGCGCGCCATGCGGCGCACGCTGTGGTGGTTGATCGGCGTGGCCGCGCTGGCGCTTGGTCTGTATGTGGCCTTGTTAGGGCCAACCTACGCCCTGGCGGGCGCGGTCGGCATGGCGGCCGCTATTCTCGTTTTGCGCAGCACGCGGTGGGGTTTCATCGTCCTCGCCGCGGTTATTTGGATTCTACCGTTTGCAGCATTCCCGTTCAAACTTGGTTTCACGCCCACCTTCCTGGATGCCGCGCTGCTGGCGCTTTTCTTCGTTTGGCTGATGCGCATCGTCACGGGCCAGGATCGCACCTTTGTCTTTTCACCGCTGGGCGGCCTGGTGCTGCTCTTCTTGGCCCTGGCGCTGTTCACCTTCGTGATGGGCGCCACGCACGCCATGCCGACGCAGCAGATCATGCGCCAGTTCATCGAAGTGGTGATCAGCATCGCGCTCTTTTTTGTGGCCGTCAACGAGATCCGCACCCGCGAGGATGTAGACTGGCTGACCCGTGTCCTGATCATCGGCGGCGGCGTTTGCGCGCTGATCGCAGTCGTTTTTTATGTCATCCCCGATGCCTGGACTGTGCGCATCCTGGACGCGTTGGCGCGCTTGAAATACCCTGGCGGTTACGGCGCGCTGCGCTACATCGAAGACGATCCGGCCAACCCCATGCGCGCCATCGGCCTGGCGGTGGACCCCAACGTCTTGGGCGGCATGATGATCCTGGCCGCCGGGCTGACCGCGCCGCAGTTTTTCAGCCGTTCGCCGCTGCTGCCGCGCCTGTGGATCAGCGCCATCTTCCTGGTGCAGACGTTGGCGCTTTATTTAACCTACTCGCGCTCCGCGTTGATGGGCCTGGGCATCTCGCTCCTCATCCTGGCCAGCCTGAAATACCGCCGCCTGCTCCTTCTGGGACTGCTGGGCGCGGCGCTCCTGCTGCTGTTGCCGCAGACCCAAGCCTACGTGGCGCGCCTGCTGGCCGGCTTGCGCGGCGAAGACCTGGCAACGCAAATGCGCTTTGGCGAATACAAAGACGCGCTGCTGCTTATCGGCCGCTATCCCTGGTTTGGCGTGGGCTTCAGCGGCACGCCGGACATTGATATTTATATCGGCGTCAGCAGCGCCTATCTGCTGATGGCCGAAGAGATGGGACTCTCCGGACTGCTGGTTTTCCTCACTGTGATCGCCGGTTTCTTTGCCTTCCTCTGGCGCACCTGGCGCCGCGGCCTGGAGGCGGGGCGCGACGCGGTGTTGTTGGGCCTGGGCGGCGCACTGGCCGGGGCGCTGGCGGCCGCCGCGCTCGATCATTACCTCTTTAACCTGACTT
>CAZEPA010000680.1:0-2449 GCA_964513955.1 uncultured Anaerolineae bacterium
CCGGTGTTCGATCGCGCGAGCGCACAAGATGCGCGCCTGGCTGAGCAGGTGGCTGCGGCCAATTTTGTCTACCTGTCTGGCGGCAAGCCGACTTATCTGCATGATGTGCTGCATGACACCCCGGTCTTCGAGGCCATCGAGCAGGTGCTGGATACCGGCGGCGTGGTCGCCGGCTGCAGCGCGGGCGCGATGATCTGGGGCGAACGCATCCCGCGCTTTCCGCCTCCGCCCATCTGGCAAGCGGGCTTTGCCTATCTGCCCAACGTCGTCATCCTGCCGCACTTCGACGAGATGTCCCACGTCATGACCAACATCTTGCACTTCATCCTGGGCAGCGGGCACACGCTGGTGGGCATTGACGGCAACACCGCCTTGGTCATGATGGAGGAAACCCTGACCGTGGCCGGCAGCGGCGGCGTCACGGTGTGGGATGCCGATCATAAGGAACGCTACACGGCCGGCGACAGCGTGAGCCTGCCCAAGACCTGAAACCGGGCTTGGATCAGCTCGCCCTGGCTGCGGCTGCGCCTCTGATTGCAGCGACCGTTTCCAAGAGCCACCATGACCAAACAGTTACCGGACCAACGCCAACCCGTGAACTCGGACCCGGCCGCGTCGCTGATGCCAAAGCGCTCGCCCTGGTCTGGCGACATCATCGGCACGTTGTACGCGGCGCCTTTTGCGTTGGCTGGCGTGATCTGGCTGCTGCTCATCACCGATCTGCAGGTTGTGCGCAGCCAATGGCTCCTCTACGGCCTGTTGTTCCTGGCTCATTTCGGCATCGGTCAGCTGGGCTTCTTTGTCATTCGCGAGATCGCGCCTGAGGTGATGGCCGACTACGGCGGCTCACTGGACGAGGTCGTCACCTGGATCGGTGTGCTGCTGCTTGGCCCCACAGCGTTATGGATTTCGGTGCTGAGTGGGGCGTTGAACGTTTACCGCCGACGCGCGCAATTCAGCATACCGGGCATGGCCTGGAACCGGACGCGCAACATCGCCTTGCAGACGATTGAAGTCACCCTGGCCCCGCTGGTGGCTCTGAGCTTGTATCCGCTGTGGGGCGGGGTCTTCCCGCTGCCAGGGTTGACCTGGGCGGCCGGGCGGCCGGCGTTGGGACTGCTGGCCGTATCCTTTGTGGTCGCCAAGCTGTTCTGGCTCCTCTTCCTCATCATCTTAGTGCGCGGCCTTTCCCAAAGGCTAGACTACCGGTCGTCGGTCCGTCAGCGGCGCTCGCTGGCCTTCTACGCCGTCACCATGACCATGCCGGGCCTGGCCTTGCCATTTGCCATCCTGGGGGCTGGCCTGTACGCGGAAACAGGCCTGGGCGGCTTGCTGTTCTTCTTGGCCGGTCTTTTCCTCAGCAGTCTTCTGGCGTTCGGCCTGAGCCGCTCCGCCGAACACAACCGTCAGCGCTCGGCCGCGTTGGACCAATTGGAGCGCCTGGGCCGCGCGCTCCTTAACCGCGCGCCCGATGGCTCCAACATCAACGCCATTTTGGCGGATCACGTACCCGCCATGTTCTCCGGCAGTCGGGTTGCCATCACGATATGGCCGCAGCAGTCTCTCATCAACTATCCTGCGTCCGAGCCAGAGGTGCCGGCTGCGGCCTGGGCCTGGATGCGGAATCAAACTGAGGTGCAGCGCATACAGCCAGGCCAGGCGCTGCCGTGGCGCGCGGCCCTTGCGCCCGCCCTGATTCTTATGGCGCCCATCCAAGAGGTGGACGGCCCGTCGGTCATCGGCGCGATCTACATCGAAGTGCGGCGCGTCCTGCACATGCATGACTCTGCTGTGGCCGAAGGTTTCATTCCGGCCGCGCAGGCGCTGGCCGCGCAGATTGCCTCGGTCTTGCACAGCGCGGCTGTCTATGCCGCCACGCTGGAATACCAAAAAATCGAGCAAGAGTCGGTGCTGGCCGGCCAGATTCAGGCGACCTTTCTGCCTTCCTCGCTGCCGAAGCCGCCAGGCTGGCAGTTGGCCGCCTACCTGGAATCCGCGCGCCAGACTTCGGGCGATTTCTACGATGTGATCGAACTACCCAACGGCCGCCTGGGCATTCTGGTGGCCGACGTGGCAGACAAGGGCATGGGCGCCGCCCTCTTCATGGCCGTCAGCCGCACGCTTCTGCGCACCTATGCTGTGGAGCATGTCAGCGCGCCCGACCGCGTCATTCAGGCAGCCAATGCGCGCCTCCTGGTGGATACGCACAGCGATCTGTTCGTGACCGTTTTCTATGGCGTACTCGATCCGGCCACAGGTCAGTTCGCCTACTGCAATGCTGGACACAACCCGCCGCTCTGGCTTCATCAGGGCGCCCCCGGCGCCCCGGTGGAACTCCTGCGCCGCACGGGCGTGCCCCTGGGCATGTTCGAGGAGGCCGCCTGGCAGCAGGCGCAGATCGTGCTGGCGCCAGGCGATCTGCTCGTTCTCTACACCGACGGCGTCACGG
>CAZEPA010000681.1:0-2448 GCA_964513955.1 uncultured Anaerolineae bacterium
GAGACCGGCATGGGCGTTCGCATCAACACCATCATGCAGACCTGCTTCTTCGACATCTCTGGCGTCTTGCCCAAGGGCGAGGCCATCCCCGCGATCAAGAACGCCATCCGCAACACCTATCTGAAGAAGGGCGAGGCGGTGGTGCAGCAGAACTTCGCCGCGGTGGATTACACGCTGGAGCATCTGTATGCGGTGAAGGTGCCGGCGCAGGTGAGCAGCGCAGTCACTCGGCCGCCGGCCGTATCACGAACGGCGCCGGCGTTTGTACAGGGCCTAACCGCGATGCTGATGGCCGGCAAGGGCGACAGCGTGCCGGTTTCCATGATGCCCGCAGACGGCACCTATCCCACGGGCACTTCCCAGTGGGAAAAGCGCAGCATTGCGCAGGAAATTCCAGCGTGGGATGAAGACGTTTGTATTCAATGCGGCAAGTGCGCTCTGGTCTGTCCGCATGCGGCCATTCGCATGAAGTTCTACCCGCAGGAACTGGCCGCGGGCGCCCCGGAAACCTTCAAGACGCACAAAGCGATTGGCAAGGAATTCCCCGACATGCTGTGCACCATTCAGGTAGCCCCGGATGACTGTACGGGCTGCGGCGCGTGTGTTTACATCTGCCCGGCCAAGAACAAGCGTGAGCCGCGCTTCAAGGCCATCAACATGACGGCGCAGCTCCCGCTGCGCGACGCTGAGCGCGCCAACTATGACTTCTTTCTTGACCTGCCTGAGATTGACCGCGACCTGGTCAAGATAGATTCGGTCAAGGGATCGCAGCTGCTGCAGCCGCTCTTTGAATACTCTGGCGCCTGCGCGGGCTGCGGCGAGACTCCCTATCTCAAGCTGCTGTCACAGTTGTTTGGCGATCATCTGGTGATCGCCAATGCCACCGGCTGCTCCTCGATCTACGGCGGCAACCTGCCGACAACGCCCTGGGCGCAGAACGCCGAAGGGCGCGGCCCGGCCTGGTCGAACAGCCTGTTTGAGGACAACGCCGAGTTTGGCCTGGGAATGCGGTTGTCGCTGGACAAGCAGGGCCAGTTTGCCCGCGAGCTGGTGCATCAACTGCGCGACCTGATCGGCCACACGCTGGCCGATGAACTACTGGCCGCAGATCAAAGCAAGGAGAATGACATTCGTGCGCAGCGGGCGCGTGTGGCGCAGCTCAAATCAATCCTCGCCGGCTCAGACCATCCGCAGGCCGCGTTGTTGTTGAACATGGCTGAGAACCTGGTCAAACGCTCGCTGTGGATCGTGGGCGGCGACGGCTGGGCGTACGACATCGGCTACGGCGGCCTTGACCATGTCCTGGCCTCGGGACGTAATGTCAATATCCTCGTGCTCGACACCGAAGTCTATTCGAACACGGGCGGCCAAAGCTCGAAGGCTACGCCGCGCGCGGCCGTGGCGAAGTTCGCAGCCGCGGGCAAGGGAACGCCGAAGAAGGACCTGGGCATGATCGCCATGAGCTACGGCTACATTTATGTGGCGCGCGTGGCCATGGGTGCGAATGATGCGCAGACGATCAAGGCCTTCCTGGAAGCTGAAGCGTACGACGGCCCCAGCCTGATCATCGCCTATAGTCACTGCATCGCGCACGGCTATGATCTGAAGTTCGGGAGCGACCAGCAGAAGGCCGCGGTCACCAGTGGGCATTGGCCGCTCTTCCGCTACAACCCGGCCGCGGCGGCGGAGGGGCACAACCCACTCCACCTGGATTCGAAGGCGCCCTCGATCTCCTTCCAGGATTACGCGTACAAAGAAACGCGCTATAATATGCTCACCGCCTCCAACCCGGCAGAGGCGCGGCGGTTAATGCAACAGGCGCAGCATGATGTGACAGAACGCTGGCACTTGTACGAAGGCATGGCCTCGATCAAGTTCAACGGTGACGGCGGCGAACACGCCTGACGCGACGCGCTGAAAACCGGGTTCTCGGTGGGTAAACACCTCGCCGCAACCCGGTTTTTGGCGCATCCGCTGGCCGGCGCAGCCTGCAGCCAAACACACGACCACAGAAAGGAAGCACTATGGACCTCTCGACCACCTACATGGGACTGAAATTGCGCAATCCCATCGTGCCTTCGGCGTCACCCCTGTCGAGGAGCGTTGACAACATTCGCCACATGGAAGACATGGGCGCGGGCGCGGTGGTGATGTATTCGCTGTTCGAAGAGCAGATTGTACACGAGTCAAAAGCGCTCGATCATTTCATTTCCTATGGCAGTCATTCCTATGCCGAGGCGCTCAACTACTTCCCCACCGCGCACGAATTCAATCTCGGCCCCAACGAATACCTGGAGCACCTTTTTCGAGCCAAACAGGCCGTGGACATACCGGTCATCGCCAGCCTCAACGGCGTCAGTCTGGGCGGCTGGATTGATTATGCCCGCCTGATGGAACAAGCGGGCGCGGATGGCCTGGAATTGAACCTCTATTTCCTGGCAACCAATC
>CAZEPA010000682.1:0-2445 GCA_964513955.1 uncultured Anaerolineae bacterium
AGTTCAGACGTGTGCTCTTCCGATCTGGCCGTTAGCCTGCTTTTTATTCCTGCTCATTTCAGCCCATGAATATTCAAGCGCCATTTACCTTCGCAAGCGTTTATCCGCTGGGTGTTTGGCGTTCGCTCGGGCTTCGCCTGCGTGGGTTGCGCCAGTTTCAAGCCTTTTTGGCTTCTAGCCCTTGTGCAGCAAGCGCTGGCAGCTCTGGTTTTCGTAGTCCGTTGCCCGTGCGGTCACATTCTTTTTTGCGCTTTGGGTCTAACCCGGCGCTCAAGCCGACCCGCATACTGCGGGCGGCTTACCTAGTCCGTTAGGCAGCACATCTCGCAGCGCGAGGCACACTCACGATTCGGAGGACCTATATGGCTTTTGAAGATTCCCAGCGCACTGCACACACAACTCACGCGACATTGGTGTTCGAGCGCGAAATTCCAGCAACCGTCGAAAGAGTATTCGCAGCTTTCGCAAGCGCGAAAATTCGGTCGGAGTGGGGGGCGCCGTCAGACACTGCCACCATAATCTATGACCAAGATGACTTTCGAGAGGGCGGTGAAGATCGCTTCCGTTGCGGCTCCAAGTCAAATCCAAAAATTCACGGAAATACACGATATCTTTAAATCATCCCTACCCGCCGCATGGTCTCCAGCTAGACTATCTCGATGGATGGAAAACGACTCTGTGCTTCACTAACTACTCTTGAGCTGGCTAAGTCTGGAAGCGTAACGAAGCTAAGAAGCACCAGCCAAGTTGCGTCCTTCATTGGTCAGGACATGATTTCTGGCACGGAGACCGGAAACAATGGTTCACTGAATAGTCTCGTCAACTACTTCTCCAGAGAGCGAGCGTGATCAATGTTGTCGCGCACGTTTGCTGCCTAACAAGCGCTTGCAGCGGACGCCCGCAAGCGGGCGCCGCTGAAGCGCGGCGTTAGGCGCCACATCATGCGTCTCTGGTCATTGCACCCAAAATACCTAGACCCGCAAGGTCTCGTTGCGCTTTGGCGTGAGGCGCTGCTGGCCAAAGCAGTGCTCCGCGGCGAGACGCGCGGCTATACACACCATCCGCAGTTGGAGCGCTTCAAGACGCATCCCCAACCTCGCTCGACCGTAAACTCGTATCTCGCAGCGGTCCATGCCGAGGCAACACATCGTGGCTACGCCTTCGATCGCTCCAAGATCGGCCCAGTCCGGACTGTTCAACCAATCTCTGTCAGTTCGGGCCAGCTTGCGTATGAGTGGCAGCATTTGCAAAGCAAGCTGGCGGCTCGCAGTCCAGCCGTGCTTGCCCAATGGAGCGACGTACTCACGCCAACGTGCCACCCGCTGTTTCGCTCACAACCTGGGCCCGTGGCATCATGGGAGCGGGCGTCGAGTGGCGCCTAACAATTCGTTCAAGCCGAACCTGCTTCGTTACGGCAACGGCGTGGCAGAAGAAGCTTGCCACGCCGTTGCCTGCACTGCGCAGGTCGGCTTAACTCGGGCGTTAGGCGTCCAAACGAGGAGATTCGGCGACATGTCAACCGGGTTGAGAGTTCACCACCTGAACTGTGCTTGCATCCAACGCCTGAGGCTGCGCGGTCGCAGATTGGTCTGTCACTGCTTGCTCGTCGAAACGCCAGCAAGTGGCCTCGTACTTGTGGACACTGGCCTGGGGACGCTGGACTACGCGAACCTGACGTCACGGCTCAGCTATTCGTTTGTCTACGGCTATGCCAATCCCAAACGCGATCCGTCATTCGCTGCAATCAACCAAATTCGCGCGCTTGGCTATGATCCGGCTGATGTGCGCCATATCGTAATGACGCATATGGATCTCGATCACGTTGGTGGCCTCGCGGATTTTCCAAATGCAATCGTGCATCTACACGCGGCGGAGATGAAACAATGCACGGAGCGGCGCACGTTCAAGGATCGGCATCGCTATCTGCCTGCAATGTGGGCACATGGCATTCGCGCCGAGACTTACAGTGAAGAGGGCGAGCCATGGTTCGGCTTCGAGGCGGTGCGCGAACTACGCGGTCTACCGCCAGAACTTCTGTTCATACCGCTCTTCGGACACACGATGGGTCACTGCGGCGTGGCTTTGCAGACTGAGACCGGCTGGATGCTACACGCTGGGGACGCCTATTTCGATGATCGTGAAATAAAGCGTCATGTACGCGAGTGCGGCTGGATGGTCGGGGCTTTTCAGGCAATAGTACAAACCGATCGCGGCCTGAGACTGCACAACCAACAACGCCTTCGTACCTTCGCGGCCCAACATCCAGAAGTTCGTATCTTTGCGGCGCACAATCCGTATGAGCTTGAAGTTATGACGGGAAAGATCGCGCCGCCTTCGACGCCTAACAATTCATTCAAGCCGACGCCGCTTCGCGGCGCGGCTTAATTCAGGCGTTAGATGCCATTTGCCGTTCTGGCGAATTCACACAATAGGAGTTTTCTCTAT
>CAZEPA010000683.1:0-2443 GCA_964513955.1 uncultured Anaerolineae bacterium
AGGGAGATTATACCGCAAGGCGTGCGTTTGCCCAAGCACAGACCCGCAGGCGTTGTGGCAGCCGGGGGAGCGTGACCATCGTAGTAGTTGGCAAAAAGAACCGGTTGTGGGCTGATGGAGAGGAGATGGCGGCGCGAGAATCGCATCCGTGGCAGATCCAAAAGCCCGGTTTTGCGCGCGACTGAAGAAGTACCCGCGCGGTGTTGACGCGCCATCGCCAACCGGTCGCCGTGTTGGTGTCCGCCCAGGAGAGTAAAGGTCGCGTCGAGGTGTTGTGGTTAGGGTAACCCCTCTACCAAGCCCAAGGCCAGCGCCAGTTTCACATTTAGCTCGGTTATTCTCGCCGGAGGCAGCGCGCCGATGTGATCCTGGAGCAAGTTCTTGTGGAGGGTCAGGAGCTGGCTGAGAAACACGACCGAGGGCCGAGTCAACCCGCACTCGGCCGGCAAGAGGAGGAAGTCGGTCTGGTGGTTGATACGGCGCAGCTTGTCAAGCTCACCAGGTTTGATCGAGTGGACGGCCGCGACGAGGGCGAAGGGATAAGCCGGATGGGCATTGTCCTGGCGATTCTGAACCACCAATACAGGGCGCATCTTGAACGTGAGCGCAACGCGCAGTTCGTTCTTCGACCCTTGCGCCAGCACTTCGAGTGGAGGTTCCGGCAAGTACGGAACCTGCGCCCAATACAAATGGCCGCGTTCAGGTGAAACGCCAAAAGATGTCATAGCAACCTCAGGCTGAACCAACCAACTGGTCGGCTTCGGCAAACAGGGGAGCGACCGTTTGCCAATACGACGCGTCACGGCGGTCAGCAGGGGTCAGGTCAAGCTGTACAGCTTGCTCGCTGAGCGCAGCCTGCATGACCTTCCAGCGCACCGTGTAGTCTGTCGAGGCAGTGATGGGGATGACGGTGACTTGCTGCTGATGCGGGATCACCTGGACCTGGCCCTCCTCCAGGCCCGCCAGGCGCGCCAGTTCTGCCGGCAGGGTGATAACCGGTTGGTCGGATAAACGCAGTGTGAGCACAGTCATGGATACCTCCAGAGATTCGGGACAACCCCACCAAAAGATGCGTGAATTGGGCGAACGCCGAACCATAGGGATGATAGCATTTCTGCCTGGGAACGTCAAAAGGATGATGATGACCAAACCCTGCATCACCTTCACCGTTGACCAGGTTCAGCGTAGGACCGTGGGGTTGATGTAACCGCGTCGCGGCCTCGGGTGAATGGCATGAGAGCGATTTTTGTGCTAAACTGGACGCCTGGTAAGGCTCTTGCTTCTATCCCCTCATTCTCTCAACTATGAGCGGATCGTCAACATGGAGGTGCGTCATGAATCGTGCAACCCCACAGGTCAACACAACCGTGAGTCTGACCGAACTGGAAGCCTTAATCCGGCGTGCAGTTAAAGAGGCTGTCCACGAGGAGTTTACCAGGGTGCTGCACCAGGCTCCCACCCCGGTCGTGGAAGATTGGACGCACGAAGGGCCTAGCGATCCCGCTGGTGATCAGATGTTGTTGGCCGAAGCGCGGGCAGAACGTGAGCGTTATCGAGCCAATGCGGAGACCTGGTTAGAGTGGGGTGCGTTCAAGGCTGAGTTGAAGGCAGCGGAGGCGGCCGGTGAGCTACCGGATTGAGGTCTCGCCATCGGCACGTCAGGAAATCCGGACACTGCCGGCCCATGTACGTTCCCAGGCGATCAAGCTGATTGAGGAGCTAGGAAGAAACCCCAGACCCGCGCGGGCCAAGGAACTCCAACCCCCAAACGCCAAACGAACGAAACCCTGCGCAGTAACACATTGCGCTCGTACGGTATCTCGCGCTGTGACAGCAACGTGGGCGGAGTCGCGCAGCATACCGGGCACCTGGCCTGGCTTCTCTTGTTCAAGTTCCTGAATGAGGAAGAGCGCCTGGCAACGGCGGCGCTGGCGCATGCGCGAGAATGTCGAAGTGGTTATGTAAGGCACCTAGATGACGATCACCAAACTCTACCCAATCTTCCCCTTTGACCAAGTTCGCCGGAAAGTCGCAGGGTGATCTGCTCGCTTCACGGCTTTGGGCAAGTAAGCGTGCGTGGATGGTCGAAGATGACGGGGCGAACGCGCGCGCATCGGCGCTGCGCACGGTGCACGATGGCCGTAGCAACGGGTGGTGATGGGCAGGTGATGCTGATTGTGTTCGATGGCGCCAAGTCAAGGATGCACGTGACCGACAGCAGCTACAAGCTGATTGCCCCGCGCGCAAAACCCTGTGCCAAATTCAATTCTCGCTCCGAAGTTGCGCTATTACCATTATCTGTGATATAATCCCGCGTGTGGATCGTGCTCTTACCTTATCCATGTGGGCACGACGTGCCCCAGAGGTCAGCCAATGAAGTCCGTGAATTCAGCCAGCACACGTACAGACAGCGCCTTTGACCTACCACTGCGAGACCACATGC
>CAZEPA010000684.1:0-2439 GCA_964513955.1 uncultured Anaerolineae bacterium
AGCTCATGATGCTGTCAAAAGAAATTCGTGCGCTGACAACCGATGAGGTTGGCGTTAAGCTAGACGCTGCTTATCAGGAGCTGTTCAATCTGCGCTTTCAAATGTCAACCGGTCAGATGAAAAATACCACTCGCCTGACGCAGGTCAAACGTGACATTGCCCGGTTGAAGACGATTTTGCGGGAGCGCGAATTGGAAGCCTGGTATGCTGCCGGGCGCGGCGCCTGACAACGGGCGTCGGTGGAAGCCGAAGGGGAAGAATTATGCGTGAACAGCGTAAGACATTGGTTGGCCGCGTAGCCAGCAATAAAATGGACAAAACCGTGGTGGTGACGGTGGAACGCGTACGCCGCCACGCGCTGTATGGTAAGGTTATCAAGATCACCCGCCGCTTCATGGCGCACGATGAGAGCAATGCCTGCCAGATTGGCGACATGGTGCGCATCCTGGAATCTCAGCCGTTGAGCCGCCACAAGCGATGGGTGGTGGCGGAAATCCTGAATCGTTCGAACCAGGAAGCAGCTTGATCTGTTTCCCGCAGCCGCGCAGCGCTTTCAGGCTGGCGTGTTCGTCAGTCGGACAGCGCCGAGCAACGGCTCGGTGATTCATACAAAAGGAGAGGACGATGATTCAACAGGAAAGCCGGCTGGTTGTTGCAGACAATACGGGCGCCAAAGAAATCCTGTGCATTCGTGTGAAGGGCGGCTCAACACGTCGCTATGCGTCGGTGGGCGACATCATCGTCGCGGCCGTGAAGCAAGCGGCGCCGAATGGCGCGGTGAAGAAGGGCGATGTGGTGCGCGCGGTCGTTGTGCGAACCGCACGAGGCTACGGCCGTTCGGATGGTTCGTACATCAAGTTCGACGATAATGCGGCCGTCATCATTGACGAAGCCAAGAACCCGAAGGGCACGCGCATTTTTGGCCCGGTGGCCCGTGAACTGCGTGAGCGGGGCTTTATGAAGATCGTGTCGCTGGCTCCCGAAACACTTTGAGACGCGGTGCACAGAGCCAACGGAAGTAGACGGAAGCGAGTAACGAGGAGAGCCGGGGTATGAAAATCAAAAAAGGCGACACGGTTGAAGTCATTCGGGGCGAACATCGCGGGACGCGCGGCAAGGTCAATGCGGTTCTTGTGGGCAAAGATAAATTCGGCCGCAAAGACCCCGACAATACCCGTGTGGTCGTGGCTGGCGTCAACCTGATCATAAAGCATCAGCGCCGCACAGGCGATGTGCGCACACAGGTCGGGCGGATTGAGCGCGAGGCGCCGATTCATGTTTCTAACGTGATGTTGGTTTCGCCCAAGACGAATGAGCCGGTGCGCGTCGCCTTCAAGGTGGATGCGGATGGCCGTAAGGTGCGCCGCGAAGCGGGCACTGACGAAGCCATTGATTGATGATGGCGGAAAGACGGAGTAGACGATGAACGCACAACCTAAACTAAAGGTGCGCTATCAGAATGACATTGTGAAGACCATGCGTGAAGAGTTTGGCTATCAGAATGTCAACGAAGTGCCTCGCATCGAGAAAATCGTAGTCAATATCGGCCTGGGCGAAGCGCTGCAAAACGCCAAGGCCCTGGAAGCGGCTGCCAGCGACATGGCGACGATTACCGGACAGAAGCCGGTGATTACGAAGGCGCGACGTTCGATTGCCACCTTCAAGCTGCGCGAGGGCAATGCCATTGGCGCCAAGGTGACGCTGCGCGGCGCCCGTATGTATGAATTCCTGGACAGACTGTGCAATATCGCGCTGGCGCGCCAACGCGACTTTCGCGGCGTCTCGCCGGATGGTTTCGATGGCCGCGGCAACTACAGCCTGGGCCTGCGCGAACAGTTGATCTGGCCGGAAATTGACTACGACAAAATTGACCGCGTGCGCGGCATGGAAATCACGTTGGTTACCACGGCCAAGACGGATGATGAAGGGCGCCGACTGTTGCAGTTGTTCGGAATGCCATTCCGAGCGCGGTAACACCCGCGGCAAAGTGCGCGAAGGGAAGCAAAACGGGGTCGTTGGTCGCAAGACTGGCGAGAACGAGGAGATACTGTGGCCAAAAAGTCAATCGTCATTAAAGAAACACGTCGTAAATATGCGGTGCGCGTGCGCAATCGCTGTAAGATGTGCGGACGTCCACGTGCCTATATGCGGCGGTTTGGCTTGTGCCGTATCTGTTTCCGCCAAGAAGCTTTGGTGGGGCGGCTGCCGGGCGTGGTGAAGTCGAGCTGGTAATTCTACCGCCGCCATTGCTGAACAATGGTTGGTTGGGGCGATTCCAGGCGCCGACACGGCGCCTCTTCATGGGTTCAGGGAAGCGATATTAGTAGGACCACCAGGAGTGCGCAGGCACTAACCAGTGTGTCCGCGGGAGTGAAAGACGATGGTTAATGATCCGATTGCGGATATGTTGACACGCATTCGCAATGCGCTGTTGGCTCG
>CAZEPA010000685.1:0-2435 GCA_964513955.1 uncultured Anaerolineae bacterium
CGACGCCTCGGCAATGCGCCGCTGAGCGATGGCGAAATAGCCGGGGTCAATCTCAATGCCGATGAAGCGCCTGCCGGTGCGGACGCAGGCGACGCCCGTCGTGCCGCTGCCCATGAAGGGGTCAAGCACCAGGTCGCCGGGCTGCGTGTGCAGCCTGATGAAATGCTCGGCCAATTGCACGGGTTTCAGGGTCGGGTGTTCGTCGGCGGTTGGGATGATCTTCCTGATGCCATAAGCGCCAGGGCGGATCACGTTCTCGATGGCGTTTGTCTTGTCATACCAGCGATGCGCCGCTCCAGGACGCACGGCCACCAGCACCGTCTCGTAGCTGCGCCGATAATGCCAGCCCATCCCCATCGGCCCTTTGTCCCATATGATCATTTGCTTGAACTCAAGCACCTCGTCAAGCCACAGCGACCACCGGGCAAACTGTGGATCGGGGCCGCCGCCGCAGCAGCAGCAGCAGCAGCAGCAGCCTGGCGAGAGTAGCCGACGAAACTCCGGAAGGACGGCACGAAATAGATCATTAGCCTCGGCGCCATCGTTGGCAATCGGGCGCGCCGCCGCTGGGAGGCCGCCGCTGGGAGGGCGGCCCAGGGCGGCCTCCCTGCGGTGAATTAGGTCGCCGTTGTTGTTGTTGTGGCCGTAGGGCGGATCGACAAAGATCATGTCCACACTCTGGCTTTCCAGCCGTTCCAGTTCCGTGATGGCATCACCGAGAATCAGTCTCACGTCATCCATTGCGCGTTGCGTCCTCTACCTGCATCCCGCCGACCACACGTCGCCGGTCGGCTGGTCAAATAACACGCTGCGGACTGGATGGCACCGCCCCGCGTCATCCACCAGGACGCCGGGCACCTGTGGCCCTTGCAGCTCACGCCCAGGCCGCAGCGGCGCGCATGACGCCAACAAAACCAGGGCGGCGGCTACGATCCAGATGCTACGGAACGTCATGCGTCACCTTCCACCCGCCGTTCGACGTGCGCTCCTCAACAACATACCCGCGGGCGCCGTGGCGATCAATCCACGTCCACGCCGCCTCGACGCTGTCGAAAATTGCCAGGATCGTTCCGTCCTGCGAAACTACCCGGGCCTTCGTCTCAAACGTTATCGCCTTCATGGTCTCGCCGCCTCCAAAACCCGCCGCAGCCAAGTTGTGAATCGGGCCCACAACGTACGCTTGCGAAACAGCCTGGTCATTCCATACGACGTGACCGCCCATTCGACCCCGTTGCGGTCGGTGTAAATGAACGTCATACCTCACCGCCATTCCTGCGATCTAGCCACGCCAGCGCCTGCTTTTGCAAGCGTCCAATTTCGCCAACCATCTGTCGGGCCTTCACGATGTTTAGCTTGTGACCGTGGTAAGCTACTTTCTTCATTTCGTCGGCATACATGCCGGTCAACCCAGCGAGCGCCAGGGTGGCGCTTTCGACGACAATCGGATTGATCCCGTACTCAGGAATATCGCCGGGGTAAGAGTCGGCCTGCCTGTCGGTGTCGGTTTCTTCCCAAAAGTTAGCTGGCATCGCTCCCCCTTCATGGTAGGACATGGGGAACCTCCTGCGCCGGCACGTTGCGCCCGGCGGCAATGAAGGCGTCCAGGTCGTGACGCTTGACACGCCATGACCCAGCGATACGATGGCCCACGAGCTGCCCGGTTTCAAGCCATCCGTATACCGTAGTGCGGCTGAAACCAAGTTCGTCAGCCACTTCTCCAACCGTTAGCCAGTCTGATTTGTTTTCGTCCATTTTGTAACCCCTTGCAAGGATTGTATCAGATAATGCAAATCTTGTCAATAGGCAAAATGGGCGCAAGGCAAAAGAAAACGCCAGCGGTCTGGTTTCCGCTGGCGCTTTCCCTGTCCCCATCTCGCCCCAACACACAGAAGGAGGAACTCACATGCAACTACAGTCTACACCCGGTCGGGCGGTTTGTCAATAGGCAATTTCTAAGGCTTGCAACAACTGACGCCCGATGTACTCGGTGTAGGCGGGGGGGATGGCCTGGCGTATTTCTCGGCCCTTCATCCAGTGTATCCCCAGGGCAACGGCGGGGTCATCACCAGCCGAAACCCCCATCACGCCCAACTTGCGCCCTTTTGCTCCCATGTTTGACCGACCCGGAAATTGTACGGCATGGCCTGGGCACGACGGGAACAACAGAAGGATTCTGCTCTCGAATCTGCGGTGTCTGATAATTGGCAGACCAAGCGCAGCTCCGCACAACTCAGCACCATTCAACGGCGAATCGCTCACGTTTTCAATTACCCACATCTTGCCAGTTGCCTGTAATGCCAGGCGGGTAACAGGTATCAACAGCGGGTATTCCCGCCCGGCCAGCCACGGAAGATGGCGCATCCGGCTATAACCCTGGCATGGCGGGCTGGCGTGAATCACGTCGAACTCGTGCCCGTGCGTTGCGCAGTATTCCA
>CAZEPA010000686.1:0-2431 GCA_964513955.1 uncultured Anaerolineae bacterium
CCCGCGGGCGCAGCAGGCGAGTGCCTGGCTGCAGGCGCAGCGCGTGACCGGCTGGGTCGTGGGCGGCACGGTGCGTGATTTACTGCTGCGGCGGCCTGCGCACGACCTGGACCTGGCGGTGCCCGACGACGCCTTGCGCCTGGCAAAAAGCCTGGCCGATGCGTTAGGCGCCGCCTTTTTCCCACTAGACGCTGCGCGGGATGTCGGCCGCGCGGTGCTGACGGAGCCTGATGGCAGTCAAACCTATGTGGACGTGGCCGCGCTGCGCGGCCCCACGCTGGCCGACGACCTGCGCCTGCGCGATTTTACGCTCAACGCGCTGGCCCTGGACATCCAGGCGCCCGCGGCCGGCGTGATTGACGTGACCGGCGGAGTGGTAGATTTGCAGCGGCGCATTCTTCGTGTAGCCAGTGAATACTCATTTCGAGACGATCCGCTGCGTATCTTACGCGGCGTGCGCCTGGCGCTGACGTTCGACCTGACGTGGGATGCGTCCAGCCTGGCGTTGGCACGCCGTCAGGCCTCTGCGCTTGAGCAGGTCGCCGGCGAGCGCGTGCGTGAAGAACTCAATCGGGCTTTCGTCTATTCAAGGGCCGATCTCGCGCTGCGCCAACTCGATGACGTCGAGGCGCTGGCGGTGGTGCTACCCGAAATCAAGGCTCTGCAGAGCGTCACGCAGGCGCCGCCGCATCGGTTGGATGTCTATGCGCACACGCTCGAGGTGGCGCGCTGGACACAGGCGCTGCTGGCGGGGGCTGAGCGGGCGGCGTCCCCTGCCGAAGCCGAACTCGCGTCCCTGCTGGCGCCGTTTGACCCGGCGTTGCGCACTTACCTGGGGCAGACCGTGGATCAGGGTCACAGCCGGGCCGGTTTGCTCGTCTGGTCGGCGCTCCTGCACGATATTGGCAAGCCGGCCACGCGTCAGGTGGATGCGGATGGCGCGATCAGTTTCCGCGGCCATGAGGCGCTGAGCGGCCGCCTGGCGGGATCGCTGCTCAAGCGCCTGGCTTTCAGCGCCGAGGCAAGTCACCTGGTGGCGCGCACGTGCACCGAGCATCGCCGCGCGGGCGCGCTGGCCGCGCTAACGGCCGGGCGGCCGGATCGCCGCCAGATGTATCACTATTTCCAGGCCGCGCATCCGGTAGGCGTGGAGGTCGCGCTCTTGTCGTTGGCCGATCACTTGGGTGCCTGGGGCAGTGACCTCATTCCAGAGCGGTGGCAAGCTCGTCGCGACGTCGTGCACGCGCTGCTGACCGCCTTCTTTGCGCATTACGCCGAACAGGTGCGGCCGCAGCCGCTGCTCGACGGCCGCCAACTGCTGGACGGCCTAGGGCTGGCGCCGGGGCCGCAGGTTGGCGCGCTGCTGGCGCAGCTGCGCGAGGAACAGGCAGCCGGCGTCATCACGACCGAAGCCGAGGCGTGGAATTTCGTGCGCGCCGCCGCGGCAAGGTGACGTGCCAGCCGAACTTACCCCATCAGCCTGCCAGGTTGGCAAAGTCGAAAGTTGTTTTTTCCAATCCACAAGTTCGCAGAAACATCTGCGGTTGAGGGTATGATATGGATGCAGCGAGGTCTACCTGATGCGAGTTGATGGTCGCGCTTACGATGCGCTGCGCCCGTTCAAGATTGAATTGGGCTTTACGCGCTACGCCGAAGGTTCAGTTTTGGTCACGCAGGGCCATACGATCGTGCTGTGCAATGCCACGCTGGAAGAGGAGAAGCTGCCGGCCTGGCTGGAACAGTCCGCCGCGCCGCGCGGCTGGGTGACGGCCGAATATGCCATGCTGCCGCGCAGCACGCACACGCGCAATCCGCGTGAGACCACCCCACGCGGCCGCACCCAGGAAATCAGCCGCTTGCTGGGCCGCAGCCTGCGCGCCGCGGTCAACCTGAGCCTTCTTGGCCGCCGCCAGATCATTGTGGACTGTGATGTCATTCAGGCCGACGGCGGTACGCGCACGGCTGCCATTACGGGCGGTTACGTGGCCCTGGCCCTGGTTGTGCGTCAGTTGATCGCGGCCGGCAAGGCGCCCGCGGCCGTGCTGCTGCCCGCGGTGGCCGCGGTCAGCGTTGGCGTGGTCAACGGAGAGGCGCTGCTCGATCTGTGTTACGACGAGGATGTCAAGGCCGAGGTGGATTTCAACCTGGTGCTGAATGGCCTGGGGAAGTTCATCGAGGTGCAGGGTACGGCCGAACGCCGCGCCTTCGACCGCGCCGCGCTGGATCGCCTGCTTGACCTGGGCATGGCCGGGATCAGCCAACTGCTGGCCGCGCAGGCGGACGTGCTGCGAACCGGATGAGGGCTGGCGCCAGGCAACGCCGCTGATGTCGGACATGGTAAGTTAGTAAGCGCTTAGCGAGATGAAGAGGACGCAGATTAACGCAGGCTGCGCACGCAGATTTGGCTGTGTTGTTGGATAGCAGATGCGAC
>CAZEPA010000687.1:0-2429 GCA_964513955.1 uncultured Anaerolineae bacterium
CTCATCGCGACGGAAGAGAACACGCGCGCCACGGCCCTCGGCCTGACCGGCCTGCGCGCGCCGGCGCCGCCCCCAACTGCCACTAAACCACCTTCGACCGCTTAGCCCATCACTGTCATCAGACCCCTTCGCGCCAACCTGGCGCGAAGGGGTCGCCATCAAGGCCGATCATGAAACCCCTTCCGCCGCCGTCTCGCAACACCCAGGGTCAGCCAAACCAATCAATCCAGCTGCCGCGCGCCCCGGCCGACGGGCATCAACTTTTGCTCGAGCTGAGCGAGCTGTGGGCGGCGCCGGACGATGCGCACGATGCGCGCATGGCCGGGCTGCGTCGTGCGCAAGCCTTTTTCGGGGCCAACGCCATCTGCCTGGCGCTGTACGATCATTTCAGCGGCCGCTTCGATCTCTCCGCGCGCCTGGGACGCTACGCGTGGCCGGCCGATCTGTGGCTTCAGGTTTTGACCGATGGGCGCGCGCCAGGACAGAGCGGTTTGCTGGCGCTGCCCGCGGCGGCTGTTGGGAAGCCGCCCATCGGCGTCTTGGCGCTGGCGCGGCCCGCGGCCCCCTTCAACAGCCGCGAGCACCGCCTGCTGCGCCGGGTGGGCGCATTACTGGCGCACGCGCACGAGGCCCGACGCCTGCGTATGCTCGTGGGCGTGATGGACGACGCCAACCGCAAAGAGGAGCCGATTACGCTCTATCGCTTCCTGTTGGACGAACTGCAGCGTTTCATTAAATGTGATCACAGCGCCGCGCTCATCGTCCTCGATCGCGAGAACAACCGCCTGATCGTGCGCCATGAACGGGTTACAGAGGGCGCCGAACCAACTCGCCTCCCACTCCCACGTGAGATGAGCCTCGCGTCTGGCCTGGCCCAGAGCCTGACCGACGCCCACCTGGCGCGCGCGGATGCGGATCGTCACTATGCCTTCCATCGCAGCCGCCCTGGCGCCGCCTGGCAGGGACAAACCGCCTCCTGGCTGGCGTCGGCCCTTGCCTATGGCGAGATGTCCTGGCGCAAGGGAACCAAGGGTGATTCAGCCGAGCCAAGCGCCGACGGAGAAGAGGCGCCTGCCGGACCTCCTTCACAGGAGGGCGGCCTTCTGGCCGTGCCCCTGGTCTTCAACGAAACGGTGTGGGGCTTGCTCAAGCTGTCCACGCGGCGCTGTGGGCCGCCGCAGTTGCCGGCATCTGATCAGCAGATTGTGCAAAGTTTTGCCAGCCGCCTGGCCCTGACGCTCTATGAGTCTGATCGGTACTATCGCCGCCAGCTCGAAATGGAAGCCGTACGCGCCATTGGTGAGACGACCACGCACCCGGTGTCGCTCGAAGCGGTGTGCCAGACCACCCTCGATGCCGCGCTCAAAACCCTGAATTTGAACGTCGGGCGGGTGCAGACGCGGCTGCGCCTGATGAACGGACAGCCAGTACAGGCGAGCAGCATCCGCGGGCGTGACGTGATCGTGCAGCCGTTTGCCGATCTCGAAGCGGAGGTTTGGCGCCGGGCAGAGCCTGGCTTGTTCAACAACCTGGCGGCGCCGCCCGGCGCGCCGGTGGGCAGCCGCGTCATGCGCGCAGCCCTCATCGTCCCCATCCAGTACGAGCACACCGTCATCGGCCTGATCAGCGTGCAATCGTCCCTGGCGGAGCGCTTTCGCCAGACTGACCTCGATTTTCTGCGCACGGTCGCGCACGAAGCCGCGCTGGCGCTCAAAACCGCGCAGTTGTATGAGCAGGTGCAGCAGCAAGCGGAAGAGCGCCAGGCGCGGCTCGCTTTGCTGCATGAACTGAGCCGGTCGCTCAACCGCCAACTCGATCTGCAGACCGTCTTGCGCAGCGCGGTCGCCACCTCGCGCGCGCGTTTGCACGCAGAAACCGCCTCCATCTTTTTGCTCAAAGGCGATGTTTTGCAGCGGCAGTGCAGTGAGGGCCAGGACGATGCTCTTTTTGCTGACGAAACGTATCGCGTGGGCGAGGGCTTGACCGGCCTAGCTCGCGGGCCATTCATGCTGCGCTCCGCGGAGACATGCCCCTATCGTGCGCGCCCGGGCGGCGAGCCAGCGCCGAACCGCGACCATCATGGCGCCGCGCTGGCGGCCGATCATGACCGCGGCGCGCCGCGGGGTTTGGCCGTGGTGTGCAATCACGTCAGCGACTGCCCGCTCGTCATCGAGGCCCATCGCCTGCGTTACCAGCAGATCCTGCCCAGCGGCCGCGTGCAGCATTTGATTGCCGTGCCGCTCGACGACGCCTATCACACCTTCGGTGTGCTGCGCGTGCTCAACAAATTGACCCCAGAACGCACCCTGGACGCGGCCGGCTTCAGCGATGATGACCGCGACCTGCTTTCCACCATTGCCAGCCAGGTGGCAACCGCCATCTCCAACCTGCGCCAGACCCAGCGCCTCACCAGCATTTTCGAGGTCAAC
>CAZEPA010000688.1:0-2420 GCA_964513955.1 uncultured Anaerolineae bacterium
TGCCCCGCCGCGAGCTTGATCGATTCCAGGAGATCTACCAGTACTAGTCGGGCGTTCTCGACGTCATCCACGACGAGAGCGCGCTTTCCGTGCAGGTCGTCGCCGAGCACCGGATTGCGCGTCTGGCCGGCGCCCTTCGACAGCCGCTCGCTGAGCCTGTCGAAGCGACACGGCGGGCGCCCTCCAACCGGCTCAGGGCACAGTTCCCCCAAGACCGATTTGACCGTTTTTTCGGCCAGGAGCTGGATCTATACGCAACTCATAGGTCCGACAGGCCCGACCGCCTACGCCGTGCGCAGCCCCGCCGCCGGGCGCCGCGCCAGCAAGGCCAACGCGATGCAGCCGACAACCAGCGCGGTCGCGACCCAGGCGCTGACGCTGACGAGGGGCGTGCCGGCCTGCTTGACGGCGATGCCGATGAAGGCCCACACGAGCACCAGCAGATACGCCACATCCCGCCGCATCTGCGCGATCAGATAGGCTACGGCTGAGGCTACTGCCAGCAGGATGACGGCCCAAACCGGCCCGCTGATGCCAAAGCCGTTCCATTTCCAGTATTCCAGCAGATCGGTGACATTGGCAATCGTCGCGACCGTGATCCAGCCCAGGTAGACGCTGAACGGCACGTTGACAGTCCAGCGTTCCACGGCGCTGACCGGGGCCCGTCCGATGCGCAGGCGCTGATAGATCACGATCAGCGAGACGAGCAAGGTCAGCATGGCAATCAAGGTCAGCGGGAACAACAGATAGTGCCAGAAGAAAATCCAGACGCTGTTAGCCAGGCAGCTCAACGCGAACCAGTAACCCAGGCTGCGCAGGCGTGGATTCTCGCGCTGGCTGGGCAGCGCCTGGTAGATGCCAAAAGCAAGCAGGCCGATGTAGATGATGCCCCAGATGGCAAATACGTAGCCGGCCGGCACGAAGTAGACCGCAAAGCTGTCAGAAATCGCGCCCGTCATCCTGCCGTTGAGGGGCAGCGCGTTGGCGAGGCCGTTGACGGTCAGGGCGATGATGAGACTGATCACGTTGATGAGTTGACGCAGGGTATCTTTGTTCATTTTTCTTCTCTTCCTCTCAGTTTCCTCTTGCAAAACTAGCGCGGCTGGCGGGGGAACCAAACAGGAATGTGGAACCGCCCAGACACCAAGACCGCAAAGAATGCCGCATAGGACTTGGCGATCTTCGCGTCTTGGCGGTTTCTTGCTTTTTGTGCGCGCCATGTTTTACATTGGACGTCCAGGATGGCGTGATTGTAACACGCGGACGGTCACGGCTGCGCGCTGGCCGCCCAGGCAAAGTAATCCCAGGTGGCACGGCTTACTTCGCCCATGAAGCCATCGCTGAGTTCCCACAATACCCAGCGCGGCATAAAGATGTAGATGCTCAGCACGTAAGGCCCGCTTGGCCCCCATACGATCGCCACGTCCGCATGACTGTCGTTGATGTAGCCGTGCTTATGCACCACGCGCGTGCCAGGCGGCAGTCCGCCCGGAATCAACGCTGCCAGCTTGTTCAGCTTCATGATCTCAAGCATCTTCTGGCACTCTTCTTGCGTGATGTCGGGCGCGTAAGCGGCCAGCAGCGTACCCCCGCCTTCGGAGCACTGCACGATCATCTCGGCCAGCAGGCCCATTTCTTTGGCCGTCGTCTGCATGTGAATGTCAGGATTGGTCGTCAGATCGGTGCGGCGGTTAGCTGGCGTGGTGATGCGGAAACTCTGCGCCTCGACGTCGTAGGGCGTTGCCATGAACGTGTTGACCAGGCCCAATTTGCGCATGGACGCGGTCAGCACCTCCACTCCGCGCGGCGCACTGCCATCGCCGACGATACGCAGGAGCAGATTCGCGCTGAAATTGCCGCTCAATCCCAGGGTTTGGGTCAGCAGTTTGGTCTCTTCGATGTTAGGCGGCCGGTCGAGCTTGCGAAAGACCTCGATCAGAATGGCGATTTTCATCGTACTCATGCCCGCGAAGGCCACATCGGAGTTCACGTTGACCTCCTGGCCGCGGCCGATATCGCGCACGAAGATGGTGGCGATGCCTGGCCACTGCTCGGCGCGGGCGCTAAGCAGTTCCTGCAGCGCGCCAATGCTGGGCGGCGGCGCGGCTGTCTCGACTAACACCAGGTGCGCTTCACGCTGGTCGGGTGAGCTCAACGCGGCCATGATGCCGGGAACCGACTCCTGCGCGGCCAGCTTGAGGCCCGGTTTACCGGACACAAAGGGCAACGTATCGGTGGGGATCTTGCCGGCGACCAGCGGCAGCGCGTGCGCAGGTTCCGGTGGGCGGTCATACTGCGCAGCCACCCCATCCAGCCAGGTTGCCAGCGCGCCGCTGTTCAGGTCATACTGCAGCGTGACCGTAATCGGCGGCGTGACCCGCCCCATCAGCTGGTAGACGAATCCCCGCCAGCGCCCCAGG
>CAZEPA010000689.1:0-2412 GCA_964513955.1 uncultured Anaerolineae bacterium
CCATCGAGGAAGGCGCTCTTCTCTTCGGTGAATACTGCAAGCCCTGCCACGGCCCCCAGGCCAAAGGCATCCAGGGCCTGTGCCCGCCGCTCAACGATCAATACTTCTTCAACGGCCGGTTGAAGGAAGTTGGCTACCCCGGTTCCCTGCGTGATTATATCAGGTCCACCATTTCTGGTGGACGCCTGGTCTCGACTCGTCCAAACCTCTACGCCGGCGCCATGCCGCCGTGGGCGCAGGATTTTGGCGGCCCCTTACGCCCAGATCAGATTGACAACATCACGGACTATCTCCTCAACTTCGAGAAGACAGCCGGCCAGGAAATGGGCATGCCAACGCCAACGCCTCCGCCCAACGATCCTGTGGCGCGCGGCAAGGCCATCGTCTTGGGTAAAGGCACATGCGCCGGCTGCCACAAGATCGAAGGCACCAGCGCGGCGGGGGCTGTCGGACCTGAACTGAGCAAGATCGGCACGACCGCAGCCACGCGTGAGCCTGGCAAGACGGCTGAGCAATACATCCATGAATCCATCGTCAATCCCAGCGCCTTCGTGGTACCTGGCTTCAGCGACAACATCATGCCGAAGACCTTCGGCCAGATGTTGACGGCTGACGAGATTAACGATGTGGTCACCTATCTGTCCACGCTGAAGTAGTCGCCAATGCAGGCGGGGTTGGCGTTATGTCCACCCCGCTTGCGCAAGGGAGATAAGTCATGAACAGCAAGCGTGTGACCGCTTTTCGAACATTCAGCCCGCGCCGGCCTGAAATCTGGCTTGGTCTTGGGCTGCTGCTGGCGCTTCTCGTGGTCGGCGTCGCAGGCGCGCAAGGCGGCGGCGATAAAGCGCACGGCGCCCAACTCTATGACGCCAACTGCGCGGTGTGCCACGGCCCAGACGGTAAGGGCCGCGTAGGCGCCACGCTCTCCAGTGTCTTTTCTTCGATCCAGCCTGACGCCTTGATTCGCCAAACGGTCGCCAACGGCATCCCTGGTACGGCCATGCCGGCCTGGCTGCAGCCATCCGGCCCCCTGAGTGAGCAGGATATCAGCGACCTGGCCGCCTTCATTGAAAGTCTGAGCGGCGGGCGCCCCAGCGATTTCCCGACGCCGGCCCTCAAAGAGATCACACCCATCCCCACCCTGGCTGACGTGGCGGGGGATCCCACGCAGGGCGCAGGGCTGTATGAACAGAACTGCGTCATGTGCCACGGCGACAAAGGCCAGGGTCGCATCGGCGCACGCCTGTCGAAGGCGTTCGCAGGCATCCGCCCCGACCTCTCGGTGCGCAGCACGATTGTGAACGGCATTTCCGGTTCGGCGATGCCGGCCTGGTCGCAGGCAAAGGGCGGGCCGCTCACCGACGCCGAGGTCAATAACCTGACCGCATACGTGTTGTCGCTGGCGCCGGTTGCCAGCACAGAGGCTACCGCCGTCCCCACTCCGGCCCCGGCCCAGTCAGGCGTTTGGTTGCCCGGATGGGCCATCGCTGGCCTGGTGGGTATTCTCTTGCTCCTGGCTGTCGCCGTCGTCATCTTCGCGCGCGCCGCCTAAGAAACCAGGCGGGCGGCGTACACTCCGTGTTCGTTTGTCTCGATGCGTGTCCTACAGCGACACGGATTGATGCAGATGAACACGGATTTTTTGTTCCATCGAGGCGGCGCTGAAGACCTTCCTGGGCGAACGATGTTGGTGTGGAGAGCGCCGCTCCCTCGCAGGGCTGCGACCGCATAACGCACTCAGAGTCACACAACATCGTCATCCGCTGACGCGGTGATGTCCACGGTTCCCTGCGAGGGTTGGGCGCGAGCAGCGCAACCTTGCGCAGGCCCGCCGAGTAAGCAGCCGTCGCCGTCGAGAACATGGATCGGCTCGCCCGACGCTGAATGGCGCAGCCAGCCTGCGCAAGGGCGGCGTCGGCATGAGATGACGTCGTCACGCCGGAGGCGTGACTTACGAGAAAAATGCGCTGTCTTCGTAGGTCCGGCCTCCTGGCCGGACGACGTTGGTTGAGGGAAGCGAACTCTCCGGCAGACAGCGTCGTCACGCCGGAGGCGTGACCTACGGTTTGGGCATGTCGCGCGGCCGAGGGCGGCGTCACGCCGGAGGTGTGAACCTACCGGGAGGGGACTGGCGCGCGGCGCCAAAGCCCGCCGAGCATGCCAAGCAGCCCCGCGGCGCTCAAAACCAGCCCCCAAGTCCAGGGAGCCGGCCGAAAACGCAAATGAACAGTCGTGGTGTCCGCGTTCATGGCGATGGCTTGGAAGGCATAGTCCGCGCGCCGGATCGTCAAGGCGCGGCCAGCCTGGTCGGTGGCTTGCCAGCCGGGGTAGAACGGCTGGCTGATGACGAGATAGTCTGGCGCGCGGGCCTGCACCTGCACATCCAGGCCGTTGTCCACGGTGGTCACCGCG
>CAZEPA010000690.1:0-2410 GCA_964513955.1 uncultured Anaerolineae bacterium
ATCACCCGGGTATGGGGCAGGCCATCGTTGGAGCGAAAAACACCACTGGCGGTGGCGGCAAACAGGTGTCCATGAGGCCCCACCACCAGCGCGAACACCGTGCGCCCCAGGCTGGCCGATGATCGCGAGGCCAGGAACCCGCGCAGCCACTGCACGGCGATGACCAGCGCTGCAAACACCACGAAAAGAGCAAGCGTGTCCGTCACCAGGTCATACCGCGCCACCAGTGATGCGCCAACTTGGGGAATCTTCTCAAAGAGCGGCTTGAGCGTATCGGCCGGATCAGGAATACGTGGCGCCTGGAAATTCGCTGGTATGCGCGCCAGCAGATCAGGCATGTTCTGCAGCAGGCCGCGTAGACTTTGCAGACCACCGTTGACGATGTCTGTGCCCCACGCCGCCAGATTTTTGGCGGCTGCGGCCAGCCGTGAGACCAGGTGAGGTTCTGTGATCCGCGACGCCAACAGGAGCGCAACCACCCCCAACACGGCGGCGATGAACCAGCGCGAGGGACTCTCCGCGATGTGGAACACCCCCACGTCGGTGCCCGCGTAAAGCTGTGGGCGCCCATCCGGGTCCTTTACCGCCAGGGCACGCACCGCGACGGCTGCCTGGCCTGACTTAGGATCGGGCGGAGGCAGGCGTTGATCGGTTGGCTGCCAGCTGCGGCCGCCATCAGCGGATCGGAATAGCCCGGCGTCGGTGCCGGCGGCCAGCCGGCTGGCGCGGCCGCGCGCGTAGGCGGCCAGCGCACGCACCGGAACCTTAGGCAGCATGCCTTTGTCAGGCGGCGACCACAGGCGACTCAAGCCTTTGAGCGGCGGCAGCACGGTTTCGCCGGCCAGTACGGTCCAAGTCCGGCCGTTGCTGCGCGAGACGTAGACTGTGCCCTCCGTCGCGCCAGCGTACAGCGTTTCGCCGCCGCTCGCAAGGGTCAGCACTGGCTTATGCACCAGGCCGGCCTCCACGGGCTGCCAGGCGGCGCCGCGGTCGGTCGAATGGAACATGCCCTGCGCCGTACCTGCGACGAGGTGACCATCGCCTGGCGCAGCCAATGCATACACTGCGGCATGCGGTAAGCCCACGCCAGCCGGCGCCCAAGACGCTGCGCCGCCAGCTGCGGACGCATCAGCCAGGTAGATGCCACCCTGGGTATAGCCGAACAAACCAGCTTTGTCGCGTAAGGCAAAGAGACGCGCATCCTGCAACGTGGCCGGGGCAGGGTCTGACTGCGTCACGACGGTCCATGCCACGTGGGTGCAGCCCTGGGCCGGGTCGGGCTGGGCGCTGGCAACCTGCACCAGCAGGAAAGGCTGATTGGACCCAGCGGTGAGCGGGCCATCCAGAATCAGCAAATAATCCCCGGGCTGCAGCCTGGTTTGGGTCCCGGCAAGCTGGGCAGATGACGTCGTGGCGCGCAGGCGTAACCGCGCGGATTGGGCGCCTGTCGCCAATTTCAGGGCGTTCCAGTCCACATGTGCCACGAACGCCTGGTTGATTTCGAATGTCTGTGGGAGCTGCCCCGGCGGCGGCACACTCTGCACCGCGGCGCCGGCTGGGACTTCTACCAGTCGGTGCGGCTGGGTTTTGTCTGCCAGCACCGTGAGCACCAGGTGCGAGCTGGCCGCGGTGCCTGGTCGCAGCTCATAGCCGAGGGTGCGCGCCAGCTCTAGCACAGAGCGACGCTCGGTGGCTGTCCGCAGGTAACCCTCGTTGACAATTCGTTCCTGGTAAAACGCGAGCACTTCAAGGATGGCCGCCCAGGCCTGGAGCAGGGCGATGGTCCAGTCGCCATAACCGTCTGAATTGAGGTTGGCCAATGGCGCACGGCCCGCTGCATCCCCCGTAACCGTTTGTTGCGCCAGGTTGGCCACCATGCGCGCCACAGAGTCGTTGTAGCGATTCCCCCGGTAGCTGAGCGATGTCAGGCCCGGAAGATTGTAACGCGTCAGGCGCAGAGTGAGATCCGCTTCCTGGTCTGATCCAACGGCGTCGGTCATGAGTTCACCTCAATGACGAGCTGCAGCCTGCCCACGGCAGGGTCCCCGGCAGACTGCAGGCGGGCAATTTCCAGTGGGCCGATGGGAATGGGATCAACCAGGAGTTCGCCATCGAGGCGGCCGAACTGTTCGACCTCGACCCGCGCCACGCCGCGAACCGCCATGGCGGCAGCAATCAGGCGGCTGCGATAAATCGGCTGGCCGAAGGTGAAATGATCGGCGTAGAAGAATCCAGGGGCGCCGTCGGGCTGCTGCTGGTCACCGAGAGCAGCTTCCAGGGCCTGGCGCATGAGGTTGGGTGAGCTCCCGGCATGCAGCGTCACTCGCAGCACCACGACCAGCGGCACGTAGTGCGGCGGCCGAATCTCCACCTCGTGGACTGGGACGATGTCTCGGCCGACCACCCGGCC
>CAZEPA010000691.1:0-2400 GCA_964513955.1 uncultured Anaerolineae bacterium
GGCACTATCACGACGCGGGGCGTCTTTAGGCCGGCTGCGGCATACAGCCCTTCAATCGCCGGGACGATCTTATCCATATCAATCGGGTCGGTGCGCATGGCGCGCGTGATCCACATATCCGAGTGAGCGCGCATCTGCTCACGTTCTGCGGGGGTGATACCCCCACTGGCCTTGGTCGGCGTTCTGACGATTTTAGCCATGGTGGGTATCCTTCGTGTTCTGGCCGTAGACTTCGTGGGTAAGGGTGGGGTCGGTCATGTCAGCCTCCATTCAGTTCGCCCGCCAGCGCATCCGCGACGACCGACAGGTAGTCGGTATCCAGGCCGTTAGTTTCCTCCCACGTCGATTGGGCGGCGTGGAATGAGTTTGGGCCGAGAACGTGGCATTCCGGGCAGAGCGGGATCACCTCGAAATCGCTCAATTTGAGCTGGGAATACCGCCTTGACTTGCAGTGGTGCACATGGACAGGCCACCTTCCGCAGATCACGCAGGCCAGCTGCGCGACCTTTGCCATGTGCAATTTACCGGCCATGATTTCCTGCCGCGTGGGCTTGTCGGCTTTCAATCCAAGCGGGCCGCGCGGGGTGATCTTGTTCATGCCCGTTCCATCCACGCCAAGGCGTCGTAACCGACTGCTTCGGAAAGCGCGGCCATTGCCTTCGTCATGTATTCGCTGAAGTCCTTGTGCGGCATGGCGTCGAAAGCCGTGCTGTCTGGCTTCATGCCGATGACGCGGCCTTGCAGATCGAATATCGGCTCGACGTAGCCCAGCTTGACCTTCAGCGCCGTGTGCAGTGCATCGCGGCTCTGCCACCGGCCCGTTGCCTCAACCGCCCGCGTCAGGGCCTTCCAGTATGTGCCTTGCTGCGAGCGGCTGCGTTTCGTCCTCGCCACCATGTCGAATTCGGTGAATTCGGCGTATCCAGCCAGTTCAGCGGCATCATAGGGAGATACCGGCGCAATGCCGTTGCGCGTGATCCGAACAATGGGAGCAGGGGCTTTGTCGCGGCTCATGCCTTCACCCAATGCCGTCCGAGGGTTTCGCGGACTTCGCGCTCGGTGATCTCGGGATTGATCAGCCGCAGTTCGGCCATCGTCTGTTCAAACACGCGGCCAAGATCGGCCACCGCCAGCCCGCCGTGCAGCATCTCGATCCGCTCATAGGTGTCGATGATGATGCGCGTCATTTCACGCGCTCCACCCATCCGGCCTTGTGGCCCCGGAATTCCATCGGCAAGCGCAGGTTTGCCCATCGGGCCACGCAATGCGCATCGCTGTAGACGCGGCACCAGTCGCCAACCGCCATGTCGGCGAACGGGTATTTCCGGCGCGGCTGTGACGGGTGCTGACGCCCAACGGGGGCTTTCGGCATCCGGCGCATGAACGTGATCCCGTAGGCTTTCGCAGCCTTCACCACGGCGGGCGGCGTGACGCACAGGTGGCGGGCCGTCTCGCTCACCGTCATTCCCGCTTCGGCGCAGGCCAGGTATTTGCGTGCCGCGCTCATGCCGCAACCTCATACTTGGTGCGAAGCGCGTCCAGTTTCTGGTTGATTTCGCTGAGGAACGCCGAAATCTCGGCCTCCATGTCGGCAATGAACGCGTCGTCGCGCTGCACCCTCTTGACCCAAAGCTGCATGTCACCCGGAAGGCGCGGATCGAACGACACGAAGTCGCACCACGCCCGGCCGGTGCAGGCCATTTGAGCCTGCATCTGCGTGACGTATTTGCCAGGCACGGACTCGCCCAAGATCGTCTCGATATGGGTGGCGGTGTTCGGGCACTTGATTTCTACAAGCCCATCATCCGCCACCAGGCCATCGGGGGACGCGCCGAAATCGGCAATGCCTCCGTGCAGGACAAAGCCCGTCTCGATGACGGGATTGTCGGTCAGAAACTCATATGCGGCGCGGGCGCGGGGTTCGGTGTCAGTCCCCCACTGCATTGCGGCATTCGTGAACCGCTCCGCCTGCTGGCCGGTCAGCCGCTCGCAGATCAGTTCGGCCATGTAGTTCGCCCGGCTGGCGCTGTATCCGGCCTTGGTCTTCGCCATCACGTCAGCCACGCGCGAACCCGTCACGCGCCCCAAGCGGGCTGCGAACCATTCCTCACTGTGCTGCTGCATCATCCGCTCCCTTGGCGAGCTTCTTGCGAAGCTGCGTCATGGCCCGCTCCCACTGCTGAACGTTCAGGTCTTCCAGCATCTTGACACCGAGCCATTGCGCCAATTTCGCCGGGTCAGACGCGGTGCTTTCGATCATGCCCATCAACTGCACAAACTGGTCGGCGCTGATGTTGATCGGGCGCTCGACAACCGGCGCTGCCTTCGCGGCTGCGTTGCCATCGTCGTCTTCCGGCGCAATGCCAGCCATGCACATCAACCCGTAGCGGCGGGCGTAGG
>CAZEPA010000692.1:0-2391 GCA_964513955.1 uncultured Anaerolineae bacterium
GTGGCGCAGTGTGTGGCAGCTCGCCGGCTGGGTGATTTGGGCGCGGCGTACCGCCAGCTGCATTGCACGCTGCATGTTCTTCTCGTGCCAGTGATGGCGCACCGGCCGCCCCGAATACGGGTCCCTGCACAGGCCGGGTGCCGGAAAGAGGTATTGCCAGCCCCACTGGGTCGCCGCATTCGGGTACTTGCGCGCCAGCGGCCCAGGCAATGACACGCCCGGCCGCTCCAGCCGCCGCTCTTCTTCGAACCAGCCCCGCAGCTTGCCGAGATGCGCCCGCAGCGGCGTATCGAGCGCCGACGGCAGCACCGTCACCCGGTCCTTGCCACCCTTCGACTCACGCACGATCAGCTCCCCCCGCTCAAGGACAGCGTCCTTCACCCGCAGCCGCAGCCCCTCCATCAGGCGCAGGCCGCCGCCGTAAAGCAGGTTCGCCACCAGCCAGGCCGTCCCGTCCAGGTGGCCAAGAATCGCCCTCACCTCCGCGCGATCCAGAACCACCGGCAGCCGCCGGGTCCGCGCCGCCCGCGTCACGCCCTCCAGCCACGGCAGCTCCACGCCCAGCACCTGGCGGTACAGGAACAACAGCGCCTGCAGGGCCTGGTTCTGCGTCCCCGCGCTGACCTTGCGCTGCACCGCCAGATGGGACAAGAATTGCTCGACCTCGGCCGCGCCGAGATCCCGGGGGTGCCGCCGCTTATGGAAAGTGATGTACTGCCGAATCCAGCGCAGGTACACCTGCTCGGTGCGATACGCCAGGTGGCGGGTGCGCATCTTCTCCCGCGCCACTTCCAGCAGCCCGCGCTTCTGCTCCATGTCGCCCTTGCCTCCGGCGAGCTACGCGACAACAGTGGCCGCTCAAGGCAATGGAAGCAGGGAGTTGGTCCTGGGTCATTCCTCATATCCGACGGGAATGGGGCGATTCAATGCGTCACTTCCGTCGTCTACATATAGTTAGAGGTCTTGGTAATTAGCCATATCCAGATATGGCAACGACGCCATATAATCTGCTAGCCTAGGGCCATGGCAGCCGACTTTGACTGGGATCCGGCCAAGGATGCGGCGAATCAGCGAAAGCATGGTGTGTCTTTCGGCGAGGCGCAGCTGGCGTTTCTTGATCCAGGCCGCGTCATAGCGCGCGACACCAGCCACAGTCAGGATGAGCAGCGTTACTACTGCTTCGGCCGGGTATCCGAGGGCATTTTGACCGTCAGGTTCACCTATCGCGTCGGCAACATTCGAATCATCGGCGCCGGCTTTTGGCGCAAAGGCAAGAAGTTCTATGAAGACCATTCCAAAGTACACAGCTGAACCGCTCGGCCGGCTAGAGGTCGTTGACGACTTTCTCCCGCCTCCAGATCAACTCGTGCTGAAAGAAGACGGGGTGAAGGTCACCATTTCTCTCAGCAAGAAGAGCGTTGACTTCTTTAAGGCACATGCCGCGCGATCTAAGGTGCCGTACCAGAGGATGATTCGAAGCCTCCTGGATACTTACGCCGATCGACACGCAGGGCGACCTCTAACTAGCCGTTCCACCGGACAGCGCTCGAAGCGTGATGCCAGTGAGACGCGCTCTGCGCGCCGCCGGTGAACGGAGTCGTTAGGGGCCTCAGGGAGAGTTCTATGCGGCGAATCGCGTTTTTTATCGTGACAGTGCTCTTGGGGTCGGTCGCTACTGCGGACCCCTCACTGGTCCAGCGGCAGTTAGCGACTGAATTGGTCACCCTGCTTCATGGGAAAGCCGACTACGAAGCGTATCAGAGGCAATGCATCGCCAACGGCGAGGCGGACGGCCCACAGAGTCGGTTCTTCGCGAATCCTTCTGCGTTCGGAGGAATTTCCCCTCAATCAGTTTACTGGCGGGAAATAGAGGAGATCTTTCGGCGCTATACCACCGACGCCTGCACCGCCGGAATCACAGCGGACGAATACGCCGAAATGTACGTCGGTCAGATCGCGGAGCATCTAAAGGAGGACGACCTGCGTGCCGCAATCGCCTTCTATGCGTCGCCCACAGGTCAGCGTCTCGTGACACTGCACATTTACGAGCAGGTCATCCGACAGGAGGGAGAGTTGCGTGTCCGCGCAGTCCAGCCGATACGAACGCGGTTCAACCGTGATATTGAGGCGCTTGTCCGTACGTATCAGCAGAAGCCTGAATGACGGCCCCTAACCAATCGCTCCACCGGTCCGGTTCGGCGCTGTGGCGCGCGCGTCCGTCGCAGTGGAAAGCTTGCGCCGGCCGCGCGCGTCAATCGTCTCAGCGGCCCGGTGAGCTCAGACGTTAGGCTGCAATAGTGGCTCGTTCCATCAATGTTGTTCGCCTGCTCATTCTGCTAAGGAAGCTCTGAACAATCCGCCGAACCATCACGATTGCTCGGCTCGCAGCCC
>CAZEPA010000693.1:0-2385 GCA_964513955.1 uncultured Anaerolineae bacterium
TGACCGGCTGCTTTCACGCCTTGAGCGCATGATCGGCGACGCCCACACCGTTCCCCACCCAAACGCCGGCCCCGAACATCCAGTTCTGGGCCGATCAGACGACGATCAACCAGGGCCAGTGCACGATGCTGCGCTGGAACGTGAACAACGTTCAGGCGGTGTACGTCTACGCCCAGGGTGAGCCCTGGGAGTCCAACGGCGTCGCCGGCCAGGGTGAGCGCCAGGTCTGCCCGCCGACGACCACCATCTACGAGCTGCGCGCCGTTCGCCCGGACAACAGCGTCGAGATCCGCCAGGTGCGTATCGACGTCATCCCCGTCGCGGGCGGTGCACCGGTCATCGATTATTTCAACGCTCAGCCCGACTTCCAGATGCCGCTGGGTCAGTGCGTCACCCTCAGCTGGAATGTCTCCGGCGACGTCTTCCTGGTCAAGCTGGTAGGGCGCAACATGGCCCTGTGGGATGGCGCGCCGGTCAACGCCAGCTACCAGGACTGCCCGCAGCAGCCCGGCCAGATCACCTACACGCTGGAGGCGTACGGTTCGGCTGGCACGGCGCGCGCGCAGAAGGTGATTACGGTGGGGGGAGCGCAGCCGAAGTAGGGAGTAGGGAGTAGGGAGTAGGGAGTAGGTGCTGACTGCAACTAACTCCGTTACATCAAAGCTTAATGCGCGCGTATGCATAGAACTACGTTACATCTGACGTCTGAGCGTCGACAATGGGATCATCAGGATCGCCTGGGTTCGGAGTATCGCCAGCCCAGGCGCCAACGGTGTCAGATGAGAAGTCGTAGGCGCGTATTTTCTCGTCGTTATGCAAGATGGTAACAACCTTCTTGGTCAGATCGACTCGGGTCAGGACATAGTGATAGGCGAGTTCAGGATCAACCATGAAGCGATCACCGGCGCCCAGGGTGATGCGGCCGCTCTTGCGGACCAGGCGTACAAAGGAGACAAAGCCCTGATCCTGGGGCAGTGATGTTGCGAGATGGCGCTCGTAGCCTATGGGGGGAAACCTGAGATTGGCAGCGGCAACGAGTTCGTTGGGCGTCAGAGCGTTGTGGTCCTGAAGCCGATGCGTTTGGTTACAGGTATCCTGACAGCATTGTGTTTCAGCACGCAATGCCGCCGAGTTAGGGAACGGGACGGTCAGGAGGTGGGTACGCAGGAAGCCGTTGAACCATTCCACACCCCCATTACGCCAGGGTTCATGCGGTGGGTTGAAGATGGGCTCGACGCCGAGGTCAACTGCGACACGGACAACCCGGCCAAACGAACGCGGATAGCGATTGGAGCCACGAAACTCCAGTGCATTGTCGATTTGCAGGTAATCGGGTAGGCCCATCCATTGCCAACTGGTAACCAGGAACGCGACAATACCGTCTGCACCGCGTCCCTCCAGCACACCGATGGCGCAACGATGGCTGTATCGGTCGCGCAGGACGATGAGGTAGTACTTGGTGCCGCTGCCTTCCAGGTAGATTGGCCCAATCAAGTCGAGCTGCTGCACGCGGTTGACGGCATCCGCCTTGGGTAAGGGTATGGGTTTGCTCACGTGGTTTCTAGGTCGTTGCACCTTGTGGCCAACCAGTCCTGCCTGCACAAACCATTCATGGATCGTCCGGACCGGCGGAACTTCTGGGCTGTGCAGTGCCTCGAGTTCAAGATGGATGGCTTCCGCACCTAAAAATGCATAGCGCCATTGCTTGCCCTGGCTGCGCAAACGGCGCATTTCAATGACCAGTTGGCGTATCTCGGCAGACCACACACTGTGTCCAACTTTCGGACCACTTGCATGGTCCTGCAAGCTACCGTCAACATCGCTCGGATCATATCGATCTATCCAGCGATCCAGCCATGGCCGCGAGCGTTCTATCTGTTGACAGATCTCGGTTTTGCTCATGTGTTGTCCGTGATACAACAGCATGGCTCGCTTTCGCACCTCAAGTTCATTGCACATGATGCCTGCTCCTCCTGAAGGAGAAGCATAGCATACTATACCAGCGAAGCGCAACTGTAACGCAGTTAGTTGCAGTTACTGAGCACTAAACATGTAACGGGGTTTATTGCAGCTAACATGTAACGGAGTTAGTTGCAGTCAGCACCTACTCCCTACCCCCTACTCCCTACTCCCTACTCCGGAGGAAATCATGAGCCAATGGCGAGGGATGCGTCGGGTGCTGCGGCGGATGGCGGCACGGGCGGCGCGACAGGAAGCACGCGATGCGGATGCTGCGGACACAGCCCGGCCGGATCATGCGCCGGTCAGTGAGGAACGCCACGATCCGCGACCACCACCGGCCGCCCACCGCGAGGTGTCGCCGCCGCGCGTGGCGGCGAAACCGCCGGAGCCAGTGCCACCGACAGCGGCGACGCCGCCGGAGCC
>CAZEPA010000694.1:0-2384 GCA_964513955.1 uncultured Anaerolineae bacterium
CAACGCCGCGGTTGCGATAGTCCGGCAGCACGCCCATAGTTTGCGAGCAGAGCTTGAGGCGCCGCTCTGGGTTCACGCCCAGGAAGCCGAAGAGGAAGCCGATCATCTGTTCGCTGTCGAACGCGCCGAGCACCATGCCGCCGTTGCGCGCAGCCGAGATGAGCAATGGCGCGTACAGCCCTTCGCCGTGCGCAAAGCCCCAACAGCGCTGTTGAATCTGGCGCACCTGCTGAAATTCGTCGAGCGTCGTCAGGTCATGGATGGCAATGCTCATGGTCAGTTATGCTTTCCATTGAGGGTGTACAACCTGCTGATAGACATCCAGGGTCGCCTGCGCCGTGCGCGCCCAGGTGAATGCGGCCGCGCGCGCCAAACCCTGCGCGGTCAGCTTTGTGCGAGCGGCTTGATCGGTCAGCGCCTGCTGCATTCCATCCGCCAGCGCATCCACCCGCGTCGGATCCACGAGGATGGCCGCGTCGCCAGCCACCTCGGCCATGGCCCCGTCATGGCTGGTGACCACGACCGCGCCGCACGCCTGCGCTTCCACAATGGGCAGGCCAAAACCCTCAGCCAGCGAAGGAAAGACGAAGAGCGCCGCGCCGCTGTAGAGCGCGGCCAGGTCGCTGTCTGTCACCCGCGGCAGGCAGTGGACATCAGCCTGCAGATCGAGTCGGGCGATGGTTTGCTGCACGCGTAGGCTGGCATTGCCGGGCGGACCGACCAGCACCAGCGCCAGGTCAGGCCGCACGCGCGCACGTCGCACGCGATCGAACGCCTCCAGCAGACGCACCAGGTTCTTGCGCTCGACCTGCGCGCTGACGCACAGCACGTACGGCGGCCGCACGCCCAGACGCGTCAGTACAGCCTGCACGGAAGTCAGCGCCGCGGGCCGGAAGACAGGGTTGAGTCCGTGCGAAATCACGTGCAGCCGCGCGGCATCCACGCCGTAGACTCGCGCCAGGTCGCGCGCGGTCTGCTGCGATGGCGTCAGCACGGCCGCAGCGCGGTGCAGCCCGCGCTGCATCGAAAGACGGTGAAAGAGGCGCCAGGCCGGATGGAACGCCTGCCATCCGGCCTCCAGGATGGTGTCATGGCAGGTGAGGACCAGCGGGCAGCCGAGGGGCAGGAGCGGCGCCATGAAAGCCGGAGCGTGCAGCAGATGCGGCCGTCGCCGCCACAGGTGCAGGGGCAGAGCCGCTTCGATGCCCAGCACGAACGCGGCGCCGTCAGCCAGCTTGCGCAGCGCATCCGGTTTGGAGGCAAAGCCAGGCGCGCAAAACGCTTCGATCGTCCAGTCGGCGGGCGCCGCGCGGCGCAGGGCAGCCAGCAGTTACCCGCCGTAGACGCCGATGCCGCTGTGATTACGCGCGGGAAAGGTCATGTCAAAGATGACGTGCATAGGCTTAGACCTTCGACGGAGAAACTGGCGGCGGCCGGCGCCCCCGCAGGCGTTCGAGCCAGGCGCGCAGATCGCCGCGCACAAAGCCGGCCCGGCGGGCCAGGAGTAGAAAAGCGCTGCCGCCGGCCAGGGCCAGGACGAGCAGGCGCAGGAGGAGCGCGGGCAGCGTTGCGCCCAGCGCTGGCCGCAGCCAGGCTTCGGCCAGCCAACCGACGGCCAAAGCCGTCAGCGCGGAGGGCAAGAGCGCTCGCAGGTCGGTTAGCAAGCGGCGCCAGGCCAGGGCCTCATGCCGCTGCACCAGGACCAGCGCCAGGAGGCTGGTTGAAATCACGGCCGTGATCGAAAGCGCCAGCGCCAATCCCAATGCGCCCCACATACGGCCGCACAGCGCCGCCAGGGCCAGATAACAGGCCAGGCTGACAGCGGCCACGGCCAGCGGGGAACGCACGTCCTGGCGTGCGTGCAGGGCCTTGAGCAGAATAGCGCCCAGGCCGGCGGGCGCCAGGCCCAGCGCGTAGCCCTGCAGCAGCCCCGCGGTCAGCGCGCCATCCTGCGCGGAAAAGCGGCCATGTTGATAGAGCAGCGCCACCAGGAGCTGACTGCCGCTGATGAGCCAGACTGTGCTGATGAGCAGCAGCGGCAGCGCGGAGCGCAATCCCGCGGCCAACGCCGCGCGGAACGCAGCGCGGTCTCCTTGCAGCGCAGCCAGCCGCGGAAAAATCACCACGGCCAGCGAGCCGGCCACCAGGAAGAGCGGTAAAGACGAGAGTTTCTGCGCCAGCGTCAGGCGAGCCACGGCGCCCGCGCCCAAGTGCGAGGCAAAGACCCGTTCCACCAACGTGGTGATCTGCGACAGGCTGACGTAGGCGAAGAGCGGCAGGCTGAGGCTGAGCACTCGCTGCCAGGGCGCACGGCCGGACAACCCGACTGGCGCGTCGATGGGCAGCGGATCGCGGACTTCGGCGAGGCCTTCGACAAGCTCAGG
>CAZEPA010000695.1:0-2373 GCA_964513955.1 uncultured Anaerolineae bacterium
CGGACACCTCCCCATCAATTTCGTGGCGTCACGAAAATGGTCGCCACCGTCGGCGCAGTCGATTTTCGTAAAATAATGCTTGCATACACGCACGGGCGGACGTATATGTATGGGCATGACGAACACGGTTTCCCAACTTCACCCCCTCCACGAAATCACCGACCCCGCCAAGGTTCGCGCCCTCGTCGAAGCGTATGAGCAGGACCGCCCCGTCTCGCCCGTCGTTGTGCTGGTCGATGAGCGCGGCCTGATGCCGGTCTGTGGCTCGCATCGCATCGCCGCAATCAAAGAGGTCTACTGCGACGACGCCGAGATCTGCGACCTAGAGGACGATGGCTATCTGATTCTGTTGGACTTCGCTGAGATTTACGAAGACGCCAGCGAGGAGCTGACTGCGATGCTGGATCAGATTCACGCCCCCAGCGGCGACTACTACACCGACCTCTGCCGGCTGCTGTCTGCAGAGTGCGGCGGCGAAGTGGCTGCGGCGCTGGCTGACCAGATCTAACCCCGCCCCAGGAGAGACCAGCATGAGCAACGTGAGCGCAACCAAATCCAGCGTTCTGGGTTGAGTGGCACGCCGTCTGCCGGGTATCGCCTATCATGATCACTTTCGCTGCCAACCTAGCCCGCCGCAAGCAGCACAGCGACCGCCCGATCCCCCCCGGCACACCAGGCAAGATCCGCGCGGCGCGAGAGGCAATGTCATGGACGCAAGCCGAACTTGCTGCCGCTGCCGACGTGTCCGTGCGCGGTGTGCAAGCGTGGGAAGCCGGCACCAAGCAGCCCACAGTTGCCAGCCTGACCAAACTCGCCAAGGCGCTAGGCAAACAGACCGCGGACCTGCTGCCGTAGCCGAGTAGTCAACCCCCGCTTTACACTCTGCGCCCCTTCTGACGCAATCTACCTATCCCACCGCCACCCACCCAAGAATCTAGCCGTTCCACCGTAACCGACACCTAGTACGCCTACAGAGTTTTGTAGGCTATAGGGGTATAGGGGTCTCGGCCAGGCTTTGATCTGGCACAGGACCCGGAGCACCCACAGAAGCAGCCGGTGCGCAACCGACATCGCAAAAGCTCGGCGGTCGCATTTGTCCGTAGACAGCCGAGCGTTTTTGTGAGTGGCGCCAAGACATTCGCACCGCCAGCGACGGAGTGATACACAAAATGTTCGCAGTGCAAAATAGTGCTTGCCAGGGTGTTGCGAGATCAGGCAGAGTCTTTTTACCGATGGCCCCCGCTCTTACAGCCCAGAATTTCCGCGCTGCCGCGGATCCCCTCAGTGTGCAAACACTGCCGCGTGCTGCGTCGGGTCGCTGGGTGGCGCTTGGCTTGGCTCCCCCTCCGTCGAGTCAGCGCTTGTGGGAGTCGGGGGCCATCGGTCTCTATTACGCGCTGGTGGGCCTGCCTGCTGGCGGTCGCTGGCTGCCTGGGCTGTTGGAGCTGCCTGGGCTGGGCCTGGGCCGCGCGCTGGCTGCCTTTGTGCCGGTTGAGCCCGAGCGCATCGACGCCTGGCTGGACGAGCTCGCAGAGGAGGGTTTGATCGCGCTGGATCGGGAGGCGGGCCTGATCTACCTGCCGCAGCTTGTGCCGTGCAACGTGCCGCGCAATCGGTACACGGTGGCGGCGATTGCTCGGCAGTGGCAGCGGGTCAAGGGATCGCCGCTTGCCCAGCGAGCCGCGCGGGATTTGGTGGCCGCCGCTGAGCGCGCGGAGCCCGGCCGGGAGCAGCGCCGGCGAGGTCAGCGCGGGCCAGAGCAGCCGATCCTTGACCGTCTGAAGCAGGCTCTGGGCTTGGCCCTGGCGGTAGTGGCCGAGCCCGCGCAGAGAGAGTTGGAAATTCCCGCCCCGGCCGCTCGTCCGCGGCTGCGGGTGCTGAGTCAGTTTGCTGGACCCGATCATCGGCTGGACATGGATGCCCACTTTGCTCATCCGCACGCCGAGAAGTCCCAAGCCCGCGAAGGCGATGCCGTGCAACGCCTGAATCACGGCGCCTCACATTACGAGGTCCCCATGTCGAAACAGCACACGCTTCCCCTCGAGGGCGTCGCGGCGGGAGATAAGTCCGCGGCGCCCTCGTCGGGGCTTGAAGGAGCAGACGATGAGACGGAGTTGCGACCGAAGCGGATCATCAACGGCGTTGTTGTTGACCCCGGAAGCGGGCCAAGAGTGGGTGCGCAAGCCGGAAACCGAGTGCAATCCCCATCGCCTCAGCGAGCGCCCGATGGCAGTGTCGGCACTGGAACGGGTGCGGGTGCGGGTGGTGTCGCTGGTCAAGGTCGGGAAGGAAATGTGGGTGCACTACCGCCGGTCGTGGACGGACGACGGGCCGAGCGGGGACGCAACGCATCGACTGAAACTGCCGCGGTTT
>CAZEPA010000696.1:0-2367 GCA_964513955.1 uncultured Anaerolineae bacterium
CGCGACGTGGTTGTGGCCGTCGTCCCTTACGCTGACCTGGATCGAGCGGTAATTGATGGCCGCACCGAGGGCTTCTGCAAGCTGATTGTGGATCGGGAGACGCACCGGCTGGCGGCCGCGCATGTGGTCGGCGAGCAGGCGCTGGAGATCGTGCATGTGGTGGCCGCGGGCATGGCGGCGGACATGTGGGTCGAGCAGTTAGCCGAGCTGCAGATTGCCTACCCTACCTTCACTGCCATCCTGGGCCTGGCCGCGCGGCGCATCGTGGCCGAGCTGGGCGTCATGCCGCTGGCGCAGGAATGGCTGGCGCTGGGCCGCGCGCCGGCCGAGTGGGAGAGGAGCGAGTAGCGTGTTCTTGTCATCAGGTAGGCTGTTGCTTTGTCACGCAACGGAAGTGCGGCTATAATTGTGTCAAGCTTTGACTGAGTTCGGACTGGAGGATGTTATGGTGATGCAGCTTGCAGTGAATGAGATGACCGTTGCTCAGTTGGAACTAGTCGCTCGTGAGAAGAACACCACACCACAACGGCTGGCGGAGCAGGCCATTCGGGAGTTCTTGCGCAGCGAGGCGCGTCGCAGGATGCAACGCGAGATGGATGCGTTTTTCCATCTCCATGCACGACTGCTGGCAGACTTCGCCGGCGACTATGTGGCGATCCACCAGGGTAAGCTGATCGATCACGACTCTGACCAGCTTGCCCTCTATCAACGGATCGAGCAGCGTTACCGTGACACTCCGGTGTTGATCAAGCGGGTGTTGCCCAATCCTGAAGAAGAGTATACATTTCGTTCGCCCACGTGGGAAGGCGCGTCATGAGCGTGTTAACCTATCAGTACAGCGACGCGTACACACCGGCGATGCCTGTGGTCGATCTGGGTGTGAGCCGGCCCGGCGCGCGGCAACCAACCCAGGTGGTCACAGCCGTCGTCGACTCCGGCGCTGATGGTACGCTGGTTCCTATCGACGTGTTGGAAACCGTGGGCGCAGGGTACGTAGGGGAGGCTTTCATCCGGGGGATCTCCGGCAAAAGGCAGGGAGTGAGCATGTATCTGGCGGCATTGCACGTTGGTTCTCACGTGCTCAGCGCCGTGCGAATTGCGGCAGTTCAAGAAGGCGGCGAGGTTATTCTCGGGCGGAATGCTCTGCAGTTCCTGGTGGTGACACTCAACGGCCCCGCGGCAACGACCGAGATCAACGCCTGATCGAAGCTCGGTGGTTAGTCTGCGTTCGGATAGGCACCGGCTTCGTGTCCGTCGCGCTTCGCGCCTTCGTGACCGAAGTTTGCGATTTCGTGGTCCAACGCCTCTCGTAACGCTTATCGTAACGTTTCCCCGACGATCATCGGTTATCATGGAGTCTATGACAACAACTCCGCCAGTTCTCAGTCAAGCCAGTGGTCCTTTATTGGGCAATACACGGCGTGCCAGGCTGCTGTTCATCGCTCGCGTCGTCGCCGTCCTGTTCATGGCCTTCTGCATTGCCACCTTTCTCTGGGGCCTGCTGCTTTTTCCTCGCTATGGACTGACCAATCTGGATTCCATCCGTCCCAACGACAACTGGAGCGACGCGACCTTATTGGCTGTTATTGCTTCCGCTGGCCTGTCAGTGGCCTCGTTGGGCTACACGCAACTTGCGGTGTCCGTGCTGGCTGCCTTGAGCCTGGTGGCTGTCGGCCTCATCATCTTCTGGCGCAAGGCGGACAGCTGGTTTGGCCTCTATGTCGGTCTGTTGTTTATCTGGTTTGGCACACAGGCCAACTCGGTAGCCGGGCCTGTGGGACAAGTTCAGCCCATGCTGGCGCCAATCCTCGATGCTGTCGGGAACCTGGCCTGGCTGGCCTTTTTCCCCTTGCTCTACCTGTTCCCCGACGGCCGCTTTGCGCCGCGCTGGACAGGCTGGCTCCTGCCGATCTGGCTTGGGTTGATGGCTCTCTTTAGCCTGCAGCTCCTCCCTGATTCGCTGGCGTTTGCGCCCGTGGCGCTGTATCTGGCGCTTGGCGTTGCCAGCCAGGTCTATCGTTTTGCCCATCGGTCGGATGTTGTCCAGCGCCAGCAGACCAAATGGGTGCTGTTCTCTCTGGTTCTCTTAGTCGTGACGGGAATTTGGGCCATCAGCCTCCTGGCTAGCAGCCAGCCCCAGCAGCCGTTCAACGTGTGGGATCTGTGGGTTTCGACGGCGGCCACGACCCTTTTCACGGTGAGCCTGGCTGCGCTGCCGGTCAAGCGCTATCAATTTACAGCGTATCTTCTGTCGGGCTTCAGTGCCGGCCTGGCCGGCGTGGTGCTGACTTCGCGCCTTTACGCCGCTGCGCCACAGGCGGCGACGGGACTGGAGTTTAGCGTCATCGCCGCCGTCGTCCTGGGAGG
>CAZEPA010000697.1:0-2359 GCA_964513955.1 uncultured Anaerolineae bacterium
GGCGCGCTCGATGACCTCAGCCAGGCGGCGGTCGCCGCGGCTGAGGTAGGCTTCCATGAGGGTTTCGCGCGGGTTGTTCCAGTTGAAATGAAAACCGACCCCGCGCAGGCTGTCCTGCAGATAGGCAATCTGGCGGCGCACAGTTTCTTCGGCTTCCAACGGCACCCACTGGAAGGGCGTGTGCGGCTTGGGCACCAATGTGCTGACGCCAACGCGCACCTTGGCCTTCTTGCCCATGATGCGGCGGCCGACGCGCATCACCGCCCAGGCCAGGTCGGCGATCGCGGTGACGTCTTCATCGGTCTGCGTCGGATGGCCGATCATGAAGTACATCTTGATCGTTGTCCAGCCGCGGCTGTAGACCTCTTCCGCCGTCTTGAGCAGGTCGTCGGTGGCGATCGGCTTGTTGATCACGTCACGCAGGCGGTCGGTCGCGGCTTCGGGCGCAAAGGTGAAGCCGCTGCGCCGGCGTCCTTTTTCCAGCAAGTTCATCAAGTCCACGGAGAACGATTCGATGCGCAGGCTGGGCAGGCCGATGCTCAGCTTGTCCGCGCCGTGCTTGTCCACCACGGCCTTGACCAGCTCGCCGATGTAGGTGTAATCGCTGGAACTGAGCGACAGGAAGGAGACTTCCTCGAAGCCGCAGCTCGCGATCATCTTATCCACGGCGTCGAGCACTTCCTGCAGCGGGCGCTCGCGCACCGGGCGATAGGCCATGCCCGCGTGGCAGAAGCGGCAGCCGCGCGTGCAGCCGCGCTGAATTTCAATCGCGGCGCGGTTGTGCACCACGTCCAGGTAAGGCACGATGAAATCGGTCGTGGGCGGCGGCAGCGTCGCGACGATGCGTTTGGTCACCACCGGCGGCGCTACGCCGGCACATTCTGGCCGCAGTGTGGTGGCGATCAGCGTGCCGTCGGGGTGATAGGCGGCTTCGTAGAACGAAGGGATGTACACGCCGGGGATGGCGGCCATGCGGCGCAGCAGGTCCGTGCGCGTGACCGCGGCCGGATCAGCCTGGCGGGCGCGCTTCCAGGCCTGCTGAGCGCGCAGGATCTCCAGAATGACCTCTTCGCCCTCGCCGATCAGAAAGGCATCAATGAACGGCCACATCGGCTCCGGGTTGGTGCCCGCGCTGCCGCCCGCCAGGATCAACGGATCGTCCGCGCTGCGATTGGCCGTGCGCAGCGGGATGTCGGCCAGGTCGAGGCAGTTGAGCGTGTTGGTGAAGAGCTGCTCGTAGGGCAAGCCAAAGCCGATCACGTCGAAATCCCGCAGGGGATGGCGCGTCTCCAGGCTGAAGAGCGGCATCCCTTCCTGGCGCATGAGCGCTTCCATGTCCACCCATGGTGCGTACGCGCGTTCGGCCAGCATGTCAGGCTGGCGGTTGACGATGTCGTAGAGCAGCATCAGGCCCAGGTTGGACATGCCCAATTCATAGGTGTCAGGGAAGGTCAGGGCCAGGCGCATCGGGATCGCGTCCCAATCCTTGGTCACGCTGTTGTGCTCACCGCCCGTGTAGCGAGGCGGCTTCTGCACCTTCCAGAGGATACGATCCAGGCGCGCGCGGATGCGCGCTGGGGTCCAGGTATTCATGTTTTCTTCTCCTACGTCTGCCCGGTCAAGCCGGGGCGGGGTTGGTACCCGCTATGCTCGAGGGTTGGTTACAGATTCAAATGGCTGCAACAATCGTCGTACCGCTCACTTGACAACGATTCCCGGTTGTGGTTAAGTAGAAACCAGAGCGGTATCGTAAGTCCTGGGAAAGCTGGGTGTTCGTAGAACACCCCACTCCGTCGTCCGATTGGCGGTGGTCATCGGCCCCCAGGCAGAGCCGCTATTTTCTTTGCCTTCGCCAACGATTTACTGCCTGCAGCGCCGATTCTACCACAATCCAATGTATCAACCAACAATGGAAACCGCTTCGTCGCGACAGTCCTCATCAACCGTGCATGAGTTGGAATAACTGAACTCCACCCATCGTATACAACCCGACCCCTTCTGGGTATCCCCTCGGAAAGAATGACAGTCTCATCGCCCCCTCACCCTCAATTAACGACTTCTCTGTCAGACCACCACTCACACCCATTTTTTTTGTATGCCCTAACTTACGACTCCACACCACATAGACTCCTCCAAACAAGGACGCCACCACCACGATGGCAAATACCACAAACCACAATCGACTCAGTCCACGAACAACCATACCCCTTCAGCATAACACAAAGAAAAACGCTGAATTCCAATACCGAATTCGCACTCAAAACGCAACAACATTAATCAATTCGTAATACTGAAACACGATAATTATCTAAGTCGGTTGGCGATATCGGTGATAATGGAATTCTATTCTGTCTTGTTA
>CAZEPA010000698.1:0-2355 GCA_964513955.1 uncultured Anaerolineae bacterium
GCCTGTGCCTTGTGATAGGTTGAATAGGGCTACCCGCTGCCCATCCACCAGCACATGGAGGGGGCCCAGCAGGGAGAGGGACAGACCTGCCATCGAGGAGGCATCTCTCTACCCAGAAGGATAACAATGTCTACACGCGTGACCGCACATTGTACATCGAGAGTTTGCGCTTGTTTACTACGATTGTCTTACGCGCGTATGCTATGGTGGGGATGCAGGAAAAAGGATGGCAGCGTGACCTCGCTTGGGCCGGGGTATGCGGTCGGAGCTGAGACGCCTGGGCTGCCCTGCGGAGGCAACGCCTACACCGTGGTTGGTGCGTTCCTGACGCCACTGTCCAAGGGCACGCGCGTGTCCAGGAGTTGACTTCCGCCTTGCTGTGTGTGGCTCCGGCAGGAGTTGTATCGGTTTTTGTATCGGTTGCAGGCTTGAAACGCCGGGAGTTTTACGCTTTACTATTGGCAGTCGTTACACCCAGCTTGATTTGGCTTCTCTGTAGCACATTGCAGCCACATAGCAGCGAAAGGAATTCCAGGATGAACTACCCTATCAACATCGAAGGCTTTGAGGGCCAGACCCTCGAGGTGAAGCCGAGTGGTCTGTGGGCTGGCCCTCAGCTGCTGCTCAACGGTCAACCTGCCGCGAAGGGTGCAAAACGCGGACAGATGCTGCTGCGCCGAAACGACGGCCGAGAAGTCATCGCGACCTGGAAACCGCAATTCATGGGTCTCGACGTGCCACAACTGGTTGTGGATGGCAAGCCAGTCAAGGTGGTCGAGCCGCTCAAGTGGTATGTGTGGGTATGGAGTGGTCTGCCGATTCTTCTCGTCTTCATTGGCGGCGCCCTGGGCGCACTCACTGGCATCGTCGCATTTGGCATCAATACGCAGATTTTTCGATCATCGCGCACTACAGGTCTCAAGTTCATCTTGACCGCCGTCGTCTCCCTCCTGGCCATCGCGGTATATCTGGCGCTGGCGGCGCTGTTGATGGGCGCTGTGGGTGACGCATAGACCACCCGCTCTTTCAAGAGGTTCGTTTGGGCACTGCGCGGAAGCGTGAGGAGTTGACATGGAAACATTGCAGATTTCATTGTTCGGACATGTCAGCGTGATTCACCCGCACGCCAGCGGGCCGTTAAGGCTGTCGCGCAGCACGCAGGCCTTGTTGGCCTATCTTCTCCTGCATCAACATCTGGTGCCGCGGGATGTGCTCATGGACGTGTTTTGGATGGACACCTCGCCCGATCGTGCGCGCAGCAGCCTGACGACGGCGCTTTGGCGGTTGCGCCAACTGCTGGAGCCAGACGACGTGACGCCAGGAACTTATCTGGTAACGGGCGGCATGGGCGAGGTGGGTTTCAACTGGAACAGCGGCCACTGGCTTGACACCGCGGCGTTCGAGCGCCACGTCTATCCTCTGCTGCGCAAGCCCCTTTCGAACCTGAGCGAAGACGACTTGACAGAGATCGAAGGGGTCTTGAGCCTCTATCGGGGCGAACTACTGGAGGGCATCTACGAAGACTGGGTCTTACGTGAGCGCGAGCGGTTTCGCTCGCTGTATCTCAACTGCCTGACGCGCCTGATGGAATGTTACGCCAGCCGGAAGAACTTCGAGCGAAGCATTGCCCTGGCCCAGGAGATCCTCAGGCGGGATCCGGTGCGCGAGGAAATCCACCGTGCCTTGATGCGCATCTATCTGGAGAGCGGGCAACGCAGCCTGGCGGTCCGCCAATACGTGCACTGCCGCGAGATTCTGGACCAGGAGTTGGGCGTTGGCCCGCTGGAAGAAACACAGGTTCTCTACCAGCAGATCTGTGCGGCCTCCCGTGCCGGTGCACGCGAGATGACCGGACAGTTGGGCAATCCGGAGATCGCTCAATTGGCGTGCGAGCTCCAGGCTGTCAGGCAAAGCCTCGTCGAGGCGGCTCGAACGTTGGAGCGGATCAACAAGACCGTCAACGGGTGGGCCATCACTGACGGAAATCCATAGGCACTTTCTGGCAACCGGCCTCGTGACTTATCGGGTCAAAACCCTGCAGGTGCCGCACGGCTTGTCACTCGAAGCGTGGATCGACGGACGAGAATCCCCTGACCAAGACGTGATCTGCACTCGTGACGGCTTTGTGACGCAGTTGTGACAGGCTTGTTATCTTGCTCTGATATACTTCCCATGCTTCATCAAATCCGCCACTGCTTCTATCGCTGCAACCAGACGCTTGTATCATGCACCGCTCCTGTGGACGGCTAAATCGTGTTACTCGAGGACAATGCCGCAGCTTACATCGCTCGAGTATGGCTCGAACACAGGGAAGTTGAAGGCGCGCCGGCCACGTGGCGCGGGTCCATCGAGCAC
>CAZEPA010000699.1:0-2347 GCA_964513955.1 uncultured Anaerolineae bacterium
GCGACTACCCCACCCTGGCGAGCGTGATCCAGTTCGTGCTGTCGAATCGGCCGGATTTGGCGCAAGACCAGAGACCAGAGAGCAGAGACCAGGTCACGGGGCAGGGTGCGGCGGCGGCGCCAAGTCCAATCTCTGATGCGCGGCCTCCAGTCTCAGTTCCCGCTCCATCAAAGCCCAAAGCCATCGTCAAGACCTTTGGCACGCTGGAGGAATCGGAAAAAGCCCCGCGGCGAGTTGTCGTGCCATCGGCGCGGCCGGCCCTAGAGTTCTGCAAGCCGACCGGTGTAACGCTTGATGCCAGCAGTCGCGTCGTGGTGATGATGGACAAGAGCGGCGTGGGCAAGGCGCTGGTCAGTCGCTTGCAGAAGCGCGGCGTGACCGTGCTGGTGCTGGAAGACGCACCGGCGATGGATGCGCTTGTCGGGCAGCTGCAAGAGTGGTTGGCTGCCGGCCCGATCCAGGGCGTCTACTGGCTGCCGGCGCTCGACGCCGAGCCAGGGCTGGAGGAGATGGACCTGGCGGCCTGGCGCGAAGCCAACCGCCTACGCGTGAAGAACCTCTACGCCACGATGCGCGCGTTGTTCCAGGCGGTCAGCGGCCCGGCCAACTTCCTGGTCGCGGGTGTACGCCTGGGCGGCTTGCATGGCTACGGCCCTGAGGGCGCACTGGCGCCGCTGGGCGGCGGCGTGGTCGGTTTCAGCAAAGCCTTTAAGCGTGAGCGTGAGCAGGCGCTGGTCAAAGCCGTGGATTTCGACGCCAGCCGCAAGACCGCAGAGCCGGCCGATGCCCTGATTGCGGAAACGCTGTTTGACCCCGGCGTCATCGAGGTCGGATATCGCGACGGCGTGCGCTACTCGCCCACCTTGCAAGTGCTGCCCGCGCGAGACGGCAGCGCTGGCCTGATCCTGGGCAAGGAGACCGTCTTCGTGATCACCGGCGCGGCTGGCGGCATCACCAGCGCCATCACCACCGATCTAGCGGTCGCCAGCGAAGGCATCTTCTATCTACTCGATGTGGTGCCGCCCCCGCAGCGCGACGATGAAGACATCCGCCTCTTCCGCAGCGACAAAGAAGCGCTGAAGAAGGTGCTGATTGAACGCGCGCGCGCGGCCGGCAAGAAGCCAACGCCGGTCGAAATTGACAAACAGATCGTCACGATCGAGCGCAACGAAGCCGCGCTGCGTGCGATCGAGACCGTGGAAGCGGCCGGCGGCACAGCGCACTACCACAGCATCAATCTGCTGGACGGGGAGTCGGTGGCCGCGGTGGTGACAGACATTCGCCAGCGGTACGGGCGCATTGACGTGCTTCTGCACGCCGGCGGCCTGCTGATTGACAAACCGCTGCCTGACAAGGAACCAAATCAGTTCGCCCTGGTCTACGACGTCAAGGCGGACGGGTTCTTCAACCTGCTCAAGGCGGCCGCCGGAATGCCGATTGGCGCCACGGTGGTCTTCAGCTCCGTGGCCGGCCGCTTCGGCAACGCCGCGCAGAGCGACTACAGTGCAGCCAATGACCTGCTATGCAAAATCAGCAGCAGCATGAAGTCCTGGCGTCCCGAGACCCGCGGCATTGCCCTGGACTGGACGGCGTGGGGCAGCATTGGCATGGCGACGCGCGGTTCGGTGCCCAAGGTCATGGAGATGCTGGGCATTGACATGCTGCCGCCCGAAGTGGGCGTCCCCACGATCCGTCGCGAGCTGACCTACAGCGCGTTCAAGGGCGAGATCGTGGTCGGCCAGCGGCTGGGCGCACTGATGAGCGAGCAAGACGCGACCGGCGGCCTGGATGTAGACAAGGTGCAAGCGATGTTGGCGAAACGCCAGCGACCGCTGCCGATGATTGGCGCCGTCAAGGCGGCGCGGCTCTACGGCGGCTTGGAGGTGGAAACCACGCTCGATCCGAAGGCGCAGCCCTTCCTGTTCGATCATCAAATTGACGGCGTCCCCGTCCTACCCGGCGTGATGGGCACGGAGAGCTTCGCCGAGTTGGCGACGCTCCTCTTCCCCGACTACCGGGTGGCTGCGATTGAGAATGAGCAGTTCCTGGCGCCGTTCAAGTTCTTCCGCCACCTGCCGCGCACCCTGCACCTGGAGGCCACCGCACGCGCCAGCGCCAACGGCGAAATCGTGGTGCACACCACGCTAACGGGCATCACGCCCGCGCCCAAGCCAGAGCTGCCTCCGCAGGTCAAGGTTCACTTCACAGCGGATGTGCGGCTGACCACGGCGGACCTGGAGCAACCCACGGCCGCCAGCTTGCCAGCGCCGATGGGCAAGACCGTCGCCGCGGCTGACATCTACAAGATCTACTTCCACGGCCCGGCCTACCAGGTGCTGGATGAGGT
>CAZEPA010000700.1:0-2343 GCA_964513955.1 uncultured Anaerolineae bacterium
CGGCTGATCCTCGTCTTCGGCGAGCACCCGCGCTACGACGCGGAGTTCATCGCCGAGTGCGTGCGCGTGCTCCATCCACAGGGGAGCCTATGCTGGCAGGTAGGCAACTACGTGGACAACGGCCAGATCATCCCCCTTGATGTGAAGCTGTATCCGATCTTCGAGGCGCTCGGTTTGCAGATGCGCAATCGCATCATCTGGCAGGTCGGTCATGGGCTGCATGCCACGCACCGGTTTTCCGGGCGCTATGAAGTCGTCCTGTGGTTCACCCGGTCGAATGCCTACACCTTCAACCTTGATGCCGTGCGCGTGCCGCAGAAATATCCACAGAAGAAATACTTCAAAGGCCCCAAGCGCGGTGAATTGTCGGGCAATCCGCTGGGCAAGAACATCCTTGCCAGTTTCCGGTTGAACTGATCGAACGGCTGGTGCTTGCCATGACCGACGCGGGCGATTGGGTGCTCGATCCTTTCATGGGCGCCGGGACGACCGCGTTGGCGGCTCTCATTCACCAGCGCAAGGCGATTGGCGCCGAGATCATGCCCAAATACGTGGAGATTGCCAGGGAGAGAATCCGGCTGGCCGAAGCGGGTCAGTTACGCGTCCGCCCCATGCAGCGCCCCGTTTACGATCCAGAAACTCCATCCAGAAATCTCCCGCCGCTTGACGTTCAACTCGGAGATGGGTATCGTCAGCGAGCTTTGCTTTCTTCATGACACGCCGTCTTCTTGTTCGAGCGGCCTTGATCCTACTGCTTCTCTTGGCCGCGGGCTTGCTGGTTGCCTCGCGTACGCCGACCGGTCAAGCGGCCTTGAATGTGGTCGAATACCGCGTGCGCGCCTGGTGGTACTCACAAACAGGACGTCCCAGCTTTGACCCGACGCGTACTGGCAGCTTTTCCGGGACGATCCATACGACTGAGGGAAAGCCGCTTGCCGGCGCGGTCGCCCTGGTGGCCTCCGTGCGCGGCGAGGTGTACCAGGCGCGCAGCGATAGGGCCGGCGTTTATCGCGTCGACGGCGTGCCCCCTGGACGCTACGTGCCGATGGGCGCGGCCTGGGGGTTTGCCGAGACCAACGGTCCGGCCTTGACGATCAACGTGGGGCAGGAACGCAAAGGGGTTGACTTCGTTCTGCCTGCCTACCAGCCGGCGCCCGTCGAGCCGACCTCGTGGACTGCCGGCCCCACGTACGTGGCCGCGTCTGATTTTCCCAGCCCGCTGACTGCGCGGCGCATCCCCTTCACCTTCACCCTCGACAGCCTGGTCATCGAAGGCGGGCAGTTTTACCTGCCCGATCAGATCACGCAAACGCTGCCGACCATCTTCATTATTTACCCCAGCCCGGCCATCAACTGGAGCAACGTCTCCGCGGCGATGGCGCATGAGGGCTTTGCGGTCGTCACCGTTGGCCCTGACGCGGACCGCGGCCTGGACATCGAAGGGCATGTGCGCGACTTTCGCGCGGTGTTTCAGGCGTGGCAGGCGGGGCGCTTCGCCGCCATGGCGCCCGGCGCCGCGCTGGATCCCAACCGCTGGCTGCTGATGTCTGGCAGCTTCGGCTCGTTGATGCTCTTTCGCTCCCTGCGTGATCTGCCGGCTGCGCCGGCCATCGTCAGCGTGGGCGGCGTCAGCGATGCCTTTCTGGGCATTCAGTCGCTCTACAGCACCGAGCTGAAAATTCCGCCGCCGTACGACACCTATATTGCCGCACTGGGCCGCCCGGACCGCGACCCGGCCTTTTTCTTCGGCTATTCCCCGCTCTTCTACGCCGACCACCTGCCGCCCCTCTTCATGATTCATTCCTATGGCGACGAGGTGATCCCCTACAACCAAACCACCACGCTCAGCGCCGCGTTGGACGCCAGGCAGGCGCCGCACGAAACCCTGCTCTATCAGGACACCACGCACTACCTGGACGCGTACAACCCGACGGAGTCCACCTACCTGGTCTTCCAGCGGACTATGGCCTTTGCCCGCGCGTACACAGCGGAACGTTGAATCGAGACTGGAGACCGTTTGAAAGCGAGAACACCCGTCTTCCCTAATCTCCGATCTCTAATCTCTGATCTCTGATCTCTAATCTCCGATCTCCATTTTGCACTGTCGTCTTTCCCTTGTACAATACCTTCTGCATCGTTGACAACTTTCACAGGTTTTCCGAGGTGTGCGATGTGCCTTTTGGGCGCCCCTTTACCGGCTGTTTTCTCCATCGGCCTGGCGACGCGAGCCAATCAGCGCCATCAGCAACCGCGCGCTGAACTGCAGGCGACCTGAGATGTCCACGCGCCGCCAGGCTCTCCTCAGCGCGTACTGGTTCGCGGTCAGCGCGCATTGGACCGCCA
>CAZEPA010000701.1:0-2334 GCA_964513955.1 uncultured Anaerolineae bacterium
CCCGCCGGCTCTTGCGCCAGGTTGATCGGCTCCGAGTCTTCCAACTGCTGGCATGTGGCGCAGACGCCGTTGTCTACGTTGATGCAGTCAGGACAATAGGCCATGTTGCATACGATGCAGAACTTCTGATGCGCATGGCACACCGTTTCGCCGCAGACCGGACAGGCAAAGCTGTGTGCGATGCACGCCGTTTTTCCGTCCATGTGACAGCGGTCACTGTGCAGTTCACAGTGCAAACGCCCACACAGCGTGCATCGTTCCCGATGATCCTCGCACACCATTGTACCACATTCTGCACAACCTTGCAGACACGAGGTACACTGTTTGACGCCGCAGACCGCGCAGGTGGTCAACGAGGCGGTTTCCATGCCGCAGTGGGGGCAGGGAACCACGCAGCGTTTGCACACTGCGCCGCCGTTGACCGGGTCAGCCAGCAGGTGCGGCTGGCAGTAGGTTTTACCGCAGGCATAACAGGCGTCGGTGCAGCCGCGGCAAAAAACCTGGCCGCAGAAGTCGCAGAGAGCGGTCTGTGCGCTGGGGCGTCCGCAGTGCGGGCAGATGACTGCGCAGGCTGCACACAGCAGGGCGCCCGGCGCCAGGTAATCGGCCACGAGATGGCTCTTGCACTGGCGCACGCCGCACTGCGCGCAGGCATCCTGACAAGCAAAGCAGGTGGTTTCTTGACACACCGGGCAGCGCGCGGCGTGTTCGCGACAGGCCCATTGGCCGCAGGCCGGGCAGGTGACGGCGCAGTCTTGACAAAGCAGCTCCTTGCACACGGTGCATCCCTGCACCCCGCACTCCAGGCAGATGTCTCGGGCGCAGGCGTGGCAATGCGCCAGGCAGGTGGGACAACTGACATGCTCGTGCGCGCAAACGCTCACGACGGCGGTCGGGAGGTCGCAGGCGTGGCAAACCGGTAAGGCCAGCTGGCCGGTGTAAAGGTTGCGCGTCAACGGCAGCTTGAGCGTCGCGCCCCCGGCGCGGCTGCGCAGCGTGAGGCTGTGTTCCCAGGTTGGCTGCATGACCTGCGCCAGGCTGAAGAGCGTCACCGCCACGCGCAGCCGATGGTTCTCAAGCTCTTCGGCAATCTTGCGCTGGAGATCGCCGCGCAACGCCTCGCGCTGGTTGGCCGCGTAGTCCGGATCATCGGCGCGTTCCTGAATTTCGAGCGCCTGCTGTTCATAATAGGTGACCAGGCGCGAGAGGATGGCGTGCAGGCGCGGCAAAATGTCCTGCTCTATCTCGCCGCACTGCTGATCGGCATGAAACAGCGCCAGTTTTTGGGCCTGCTGCGCCAACTCGATCAGCGATTCCAGCTTGGGCGCGGCCACCTCCGCCGCGGCCGGGGCAGTTTGCAGTAGCAGATCTTCCAGCGTGGGCGCCGGTTGGCCGTCCTCATCCAAGCCCACGGAAAAGACCTCTTCGCGCTTGTCATCCGCGCGATAGCTGATATGAAAATTGAACTGGATCAGGCAGCGCCAGCCGCTTTTACCCGAACTGTGCGCCAGATCGCAACCGGCCAGCGCCAATTCGCCAGGCAAGCGACTGACCGCTAACTCAGGGAAATGCGCGGGCAGCGCCTCGCGCGCCATTGAGCCGTGATTGGCGATGTAGGCCATCATGCGATCGAAAACCCGGCTGCCGTAGGCCACCAGGTCATGATAGGGCGAAAGCTCGGCCGTTGAAAACACCAGGCTGAGGGTTGGCTTGCCAAAATGAGCCGCCAGGTCTGGCGTCAATGCCACTGTGATGGGGCCGCTGCCGTTGGCCTGCACAGCCGCGCCAAACAGGCGGAAAAATTCCAACGCCAGTTGGCGCAGGGGTGAATCGGTTGGGGTTTTGAGTGCTGCTTTTTTGCGTGCCATCAGATTGAAAGATCCACGGGGAACGCTGGAGCGGAAGCCTGGCGCGGGTTAACCGCGCGGCGCGCCCTGGTCAGTCGGCTAATTCTCCAACCAGGTGTTGAGCAAATCGCTCGATTCTCGAATCGCCGTGAATTCGCGCCGGGCGCGCTCGATGGCGCTGCCAATGGCGCCCATGCGCACGGCCAGATCATCCTCACTGCGGCTGCCTTGCCAGGCCTCGCGCACCAGGTCCTCGAAGCTCTTGTGGGCATCGAGCGTACCCAGGATCAGATCCAGCTCGCCGATGACCAGCTCGAACATGCGAATTTTGTAGGCCAGCAGGTCGAGGATGTGTGATTCGACGGTTTCGTTGCTGGAGAGGTTGAAAATGCTGACCTCATGCTTTTGGCCCAGGCGGTGCAGGCGGCCGATACGCTGCTCAACGCGCATCGGGTTCCAGGGCAGATCATAGTTGATGAGTTGGTGG
>CAZEPA010000702.1:0-2323 GCA_964513955.1 uncultured Anaerolineae bacterium
TTGCGCCCCAAGTCCACCAGCATCACATGCTCGGCGCGTTCTTTGGGGTCGGCCAGCAGTTCCGCGGCCAGGCGGGCATCTTCCTGCGGCGACTCCCCGCGCCAGCGCGTGCCCGCGATGGGGTGCAACTGCGCGGTGCGGCCTTCCAGCCGCACATGCATCTCTGGCGATGAACCGACAATGTGGAGATCGTCGGCCAGTTCCAGAAAAAACATGTACGGCGATGGATTGAGCATACGCAGCGCACGGTAAATCGTGAAGGGATCCGCGTTGGTGTCACGCTGCAGGCGCTGGCTGAGCACCACCTGGAAGATGTCGCCAGCGGCAATGTATTCCTTGGCGCGTCGCACAGCCGCTTCAAATTCGGCCTGGCCAAAGTTGCTGCGCCACGGCGCGCCGCTGACCGTCTCTGGGATAACCGGCGGCGTCAGCGGCTGACGCAGGCGCGCCACGATGCTGTCAATGCGCGCCACCGCGTCGGCGTAGTTGTCGAGCAGGTCGCCTTCGAGCCGCGCATTGGCCAGCACAATCAGGCGATGGCGCACATGATCGAAGATTACCAGGTTATCGGCCAGCAGGAAGATGTACTCTGGCAGGTGCAGGTCATCCGAAGTGGTCTGCGGCAGCCGTTCGATGAAGCGCACCCAGTCATAGCTGAGAAAGCCCACGGCTCCCCCAGTAAAGCGCGGCAGGCCGGGCAGTTCAATCGGGCGTCGGCGATGGAGAAGATCAGCGACAGCGGCCAGGGGATCATCGGGCAGCACGCGCGTCTCCAGAACCGCGCCGGCCGCGCTCTGGATCGTCACCTTCTCGCCGTGAGCCGTCACCACCAGGGGCGGATGAACGCCAATGAACGAATAGCGGCCCAGCTGTTCGCCGCGCTCCACCGATTCCAGGAGGAATGACGGCCCGCCGTTGCGCAGCTTGAGATAGACCGACACCGGCGTCTCCAGATCCGCAGGCAATTCCTGATACACCGGCGCCAGATTCCCCTGGCCCGTAAATGATTTGAACTCGTCGAGGGTTGGCTTGACCATGCGGCTCTCTCCTTGGCGTGTCTTAAAGGTTCTACGGATGCGGCAAATCCGTTGGACTGCCGCACGAATCAACGGCAACAAAAAACTCCCGTCCCACGGCAGAGCTTTGACTGCCCAGGGACGGGAGTTGAAATCTCCCGCGGTGCCACCCCGTTTAGGTCGCCAACCCACGCCTGCGCACGAATGCCAGGCCAAGTTGATGAACCTCACTCGCCAGGTACAGAGCGCATCATCGCCGATGAGAATGCCTCAATACCGCGCGCCCTGGTAACGGTGGCGTCTCCGGCGTAGCCTACTGGCGTAAGCGTTCGGTACGCAGCTTCCCGGCCCATTCGCTGCCTGCGCGGTTGTCTCCGTTACACCCAGGGGAGACTCTCTGGAACTCGCTTTGGCAGGTACTATTCCGGTTCATCGCTGATTGTTGTGTCGAATGTGGTGCAAAATTTACCACACGCGCCATGCTTTGTCAAACCACGAATTTTAGTTGCCAAGTGCGCGTGTATGCGCTACAATCAGCCCCACGGATGGCCCGCGTGACCTGTAGATCGCGCCGGCCTGGCCTTCTCACCGCAGCCGGCCGGCTGCGGCGATGACGGCAACCAACACCGAAGGAGCTCGTTCATGCTGTCGCCTGATTCCCTGCGTCAATCCCTGACGCGTGTGATTGACCCAGAGTTGTTTCTGAATATCGTAGACTTGGGTCTCGTCTATGGCATCGAGGTCAATCCTGACCAGCACGTCACCGTCACCATGACGATGACCACCCCCCATTGCCCCATGGGGCCGCAGATCATCAAGGATGTCACCGAAACCGTACAGCAGGCAGGCGCGACGAACGTCAACGTCAATGTCGTCTGGGAGCCGGCGTGGAGCATCGCGCGCATGTCGCCAGCTTTGCGCGCGGAGCTGGGCCTAGATGACGAAGAGGCTGTCCTGCCAATTCCGCCGCCGCCGCTGCCTCCGCCGCCGCCAGTCAAAAAGCCTGGCCTGTTAACGCGTCTCTTTGGCCGCTAGGCAACGGCCTGCGAACGGGTCGGCTGGGCAACGATTGCCTGACCGACCCGTTGAGCGGCGTTTGTTCTGAATGGCGCAAGTTTGTGAGTATCGGTCAACCATGATATAATTTGACTAGTTCGTTGTGTCATTACGCATCGCGTCATGCGCAGTGCAGATGACCTGTTTGTGTGCCCGTCCTACCAATCACTTAATTGTACAGCGTAAACGGATAAACAGAAGGAGGCTCAGTTCGGTATGGCAGAACCCAAAACAGCCAAGAAACCGACCGC
>CAZEPA010000703.1:0-2321 GCA_964513955.1 uncultured Anaerolineae bacterium
ACTCCAGGAACGCAGGGTCGCGTCGGCCGCGGCGCTGATGCCAACAGGCGCGGCGTTGGGCGAGGTCCAGTCGTTGCGCAATGCGTCTGCCACCTCGGTCGCGCAGTCGGTCAACGGCCTGATCGCCAACTTGATTGGCGTGGCCGAGGGCTGGCAGGGCGTTTCGGCCTGCGGATACTTGAACGTTGAGCCGGTGCGCACGCTGCGGATGAGCAGAAAAGCGCCCACCCCCAGCACGATCAACCCTGCGGCCAACGGAAGCAGCCATCTCGGTCGGCTGCGGCGCGCCGTGGCCGGCGGCAGGCGCAGGACTTGATCGGCAAAGGCCGTCACCTGCGCGGGATTCAGCTCGCGCACCAGCGTCAACAGGCGCTCGGTCTCGCCCCGCCGTTGCACCTGTTCCAGCAGAATTTGGGTTTTTTGTTGACGCGTCAGACTGGCGGTAAAATAACTGTCATAAATCTCGCGGAAGTTGTCAAAGGTCAGTGTGTTCAGTTCGTCGTCGCTCAGCGCCTGGTTCAGCAAATCACGGATAGCAGCGGTGTTATAGCGCATGGCTGACTCATTTCTCTCGCGTTGGATCGAGCAGGTAGCGTGGCTGCTTGCAGTATACACCAGACGATTGGTCTCGGCAAGAAGCGTTTTTAAGCACGACGCGGCGTGGAAGGTTCCGCCGGCCCTGAGGCGACGGTTTTTTTGGAGGAGACTCATGCTCGTTCACGAACGAATGACGGCCCATCCGATTACGGCCACCGTCAACACCTCGCACAGTGAAGCGGTGGCGCTGCTGCGCCACCATCGGATTCGGCGCCTACCAGTGCTTGACCTGAAGGGGCGCTTGGTGGGCATTGTGGTGGAGAAGGACATTCTCTCGACCGCGCCGTCGCCAGCCACCAGCCTGAGCATCTACGAAGTGCACGCGCTGCTGAGTAAGTTGCGCCTGGCCGACATCATGACGACGCCCGTATTAACCGTAACAGAAGACTGCCCGGTGGAAGAGGCGGCGCGCATCATGATCGCGCACAAAATCGGCTGCCTGCCGGTGATGCGGGGCCATGAGCTGGTTGGCGTCATCACCGAGACCGACATCTTCGAGACGCTGGCCGAGGCCCTCGGCGCCGGCGCCGAGGGCGTGCGCATTGCGGTGCGCCTCCAGCGCCATCGCGGGGTGCTGCATCGTCTGACCGGGTATGTGGCCGACGCTGGCGGCTCCATCGTCACCCTTCTCACCATCAACGAAGCGGATGGGGAGCACAAACGGGTGACGCTCAAGGTGGTGGGTGCAAGGCCGGATCAACTGCGGGCCGCGGTGGCCGGCGACGCCGACGTTGACGTGACCGACCTGCGCGTGGTGGACAAGCCATTCGAGCCGCTGCGCCTGGGCGTATGACCGAGCGCCACGCCTTTGCCTTACAGTTTCCCCCTTAGCTTTTTGTCCTTTGTTCATCCTATGCTACAATGCCGCTAAACCGTAGGAACGGGGCGAAACGACAAGCGATGGCGAATTGATCGCATCTCTGCAATCTGCGCGATCTTCGCGGCTTGGCGGTTCGGAAAATCTGTTCCTCCGTACCATACCGGCGGATCACCCTCGCCGGCATCAAAGGAGCGACATCGTCGCGTGCTGAGGACATTCTGGGAAAACTTCAAGGCTGTGATGCGCGCGATTGGCAATTTCCAGGCGCGCGTGATTTTGAGCCTCCTGTATCTTGTGCTTGTGCTGCCGACCGGCGCGCTGGTGCGCCTGTTCTCAGATCCGCTCCAATTGCAAGACCCTGCGGACACCACAACGTTCTGGACTGACCGTGAGCCGTTGAATGAAACCCTCGACGGCGCTCGTTTGCAGTCGTGAGGGCTCCCAACGCCGTTGGCGGCCGTTCTGCAGTTCGAGCGATGCCCCGCGCTGAATCCTGACCAGGCAGACCAAACCACACATGTACATTCTAGGTGTTTCTTGTTTCTATCATGACGCCGCGGCAGCCCTGCTGCACGACGGTCATCTGCTGGCCGCGGCTGAGGAAGAGCGCTTTTCTCGGATCAAGCACGATTATGGCTTCCCCATGCACGCCATTGAGTTCTGCCTGCAAAAGGCCGGCATCACCGCCGATGACCTCGATTATGTGGTTTTCTACGAAAAGCCGCTGCCCAAGCTGGAACGCATTCTGCTGAGCATTTTGCAGACCGTGCCTCGCTCCTACGTAGTCTTCCGCGAGGCCATGATTGCCTGGTTCAATGAGAAACTTTGGGTCAAAGGCCTCTTAGTCAGCAAACTCAATCTGCCGATAGATAAAATTCTCTTTGTAGATCATCACCTTTCACAC
>CAZEPA010000704.1:0-2318 GCA_964513955.1 uncultured Anaerolineae bacterium
CTCTCGATGGTGGACGCCAGCGTCGGCGGCAAGGTGGGGGTTGATCTGCCGGGCGTGGGCAAGAACCTGGTGGGTGCGTTCAAGCAGCCGCTGCTGGTGGCGGCGGACACGGCCCTATTGGCAACTCTGCCGCGGGCCGAGTTCCGCGCCGGCCTGGCAGAAGTGGTCAAACACGGCATCCTCGCCGCGCCCGAGCTCTTCGCCGATCTGGAAGGCCATGGCCCGCGTTCGCTGCCCCACCTGATTGCGGAAGCGGTGCGCGTCAAAGTCAACGTGGTGGAGGCGGATCCGTTCGAGCAGGGTGTCCGCGCCCATTTGAACCTGGGTCACACCTTCGGCCATGCGCTGGAGTTGGTTTCCAATTTCGGCATCCGGCACGGTGAAGCCGTTGCCATTGGCCTGGCGGCCGCCAGTCACCTGGGCGTGGCCGTGGGACTGTGCGACAGCCAGGTGCGCGACCGCATCGTGCGCCTGCTGGAGCGCCTGGGCTTGCCAGTGCAGATTCCGGCTTCGATCACGGCCAGCGCGCCGCAGTTGTTGGCTGCGATGAGCAGCGACAAGAAGAAGAAGGACAACCGTCTGCGCTTCATCATTCCGCGCCAGATTGGGCAGGTGGAGATGACAGATCAAGTACCGCCGGATGTTGTCCTGGCAGCCTGGCGGGCGGTAGGGGCGAAGAATAATTGAAGATTACCAGATTGAAGATTACCAGATTGAAGATTGGCTATCTTCAATCTTCAATCTTCAATCTTGCTTGCGTCAGGACGTGCGCGCGTGGGCAGGCAGGGTCAGCGCCTCATTCAGGGGATCGTCGCGTCTGACCACGTAAGTGACGATGCCGCTGGCAAGCAGCTCCGCTAACACGGGTGTACTGGGCACGCTGGGGCCGAAACTGGCTGCGTCTACCACGACGGCCACGCTGTACACGCCGCGCCTCTGTAAGTCGCGCAGCGCAGCCACCCACGTGGGATCAGGCGATGGCGAGATCACAATCAACGTGGTGTGCCGCGACAACGATTGCCCTTCGCCTGTCAGCACTTGACTGAACGGGACATTGCCCAACGGCTCGATGACCGCTAACGTCTCCAGGATTTTGGTCAGCTGCCGCTCGCCGCGGTCCGCCTGAGTCACTTCGCGATGACGACTATGCGCAACCAGCCCTACGGAGCGATTGCGGAGAATGAAATGGCGGGCCAGAGAGGCGGCCGCCGACACTACATACTCCTCGGTGCTTGGCGCCAGCGTAATGCCGTGCCGGCTCTCCTTCCACAGGACGGCCGGGCCTTCGTCGCGCTCTACCGGATGCCACGGCGCCTTGACATGCACGTTGCGATCCATGTCCACGATCAACCAGAGATCGGCCGTGGGGTCCAGCTCGAACTCTTTGACCACCAGGCGTCCCGTGCGTGCGACCGATTTCCAATGAATGCGGTTGTAACTATCGCCTGGCTCATAGTCGCGCACCCCAGAGACATTGGTCGTCACGTAATGGGTGCGTCGGCGCATGGCGTCGCCGCCCGTCAGGATGCCGATGGGCGGATTAAAGGCTGGAATATCTACCGTGATGGGATAGACGACGATGGGCGAAGTGGCCGGCAGGGTGCGGCTGAAGCGAAACAGCCCCAGTGGGTCGCCGCTGGTCAACGTCAGCGGGCCTAGCATGAAGCGGCCGCGCTGCTGGCAAACCGTGCGCACAATCCAGCGCTGGCGGCGCTTGCCGCCCAGGGAACTGACGACATGGCTGGCGTGATGTGCGGGCAGGGTGGAAAAATCGCGCACTTCCAGCCAAAGTTTGGGCAGTCGGCTCAGATTGCGCACTTCGAATTGTTCCTCGGCCAGTTTGCCCACCTGTGCGCGGCGAGCGCGCGTGAAGCGCGCCACGCGAACCCCATTGACATTGGCGTACGCCCACAGCGCGCTCAACACAATGGCAGCCGTCAACAAGTAGAAGATATTCCAGGCCAGCTCGCGCCCGGTGTTCAGTGCAAAGGCAAAGCTCAGCAGCCAGCCCAGCAGAATTGCCCAAAGACGTTGCATGATGAATTACAGGTCCGCGGCGTAAACGGTGATCATCAACGGGCTTTCACGCGCGTGCCAGGAATCGGCACCGAATCGAGCACCTCGCCCATGATGGCGCGGGCATCCACATTCTTGATGCGCGCCGACGGGCTGATGATGATTCGATGCGAGAGCGTGAAATCGGCCAGGGCCTTGATGTCATCAGGGATCACGAAATTGCGGCTCTCGATGGCCGCACGTGCGCGCGCGGTCTTGTACAAGGCCAGGCTGCCGCGCGGACTGGCGCCCAGGTAGACATC
>CAZEPA010000705.1:0-2311 GCA_964513955.1 uncultured Anaerolineae bacterium
CCCTCACCTCGCGAATCGTCCTGACCACCCGTTCAATCTCGGCCCGCGTCAGGCTTGATGCACTCGGCAGGTAGAAGCCGCGACGGCAGAGGTCTTCCGCCACCGGGAAACGCTGGCCGCGAAACTGATCGAAGTAGACCGGCTGGCAGTGCATCGGGATGAAGAAGGTGCGCGTTTCAATGCCCCGCTCGGCCAATGCCCGGCGCAGTTGATCCCGATTCATGCCGTAGGCCTTCTCGTCTACCAAGATGCCGTACATCCAGTAAACGTTCATCGCCCAGTCGGCTTCGGGCGGGGTGGTGATGCCGGGCACGGTGGCGAGAAGTGCAGAATAGTGGGCCGCGTTGGCGCGGCGCATCTGCACGAATTTCTCGAGCTGCTCCGTCTGCGCCAGGCCAATGGCGGCTTGCATGTTGGTCATGCGATAGTTGAAGCCGATGAACTTGTGCCAGAAGTGGCGCTCATGGCTAAACGCGTGGTCGCGCAAGTTCCAGGCCAGGCGCGCAATCTGCTCATTGTTCGTGGTGACCATGCCGCCTTCGCCGGTCGTGATGATCTTGTTGCCGTAGAAACTGAAACAGGCAGCGTCGCCCAGGCTGCCCACCGGCCGCCCCTTGTAGCGCGCACCATGCGCTTCGGCCGCATCTTCGAACACCAACAGGCCGTGGCGGTCAGCGATTTGGCGCAAGGCATCCATGTCCACCGGGTGGCCGTAGGTGTGCACCGGCACGATCGCACGCGTGCGCGGCGTAATGCGGTCTTCCACCTGGTTCAAGTCCATGTTCCACGTGCACGGCTCCGCATCCACCAACACCGGTCGCGCACCGCAGTAGGTCACCGCGTTGGCGGTGGCAATCATCGTGAAGGTCGGAATGATGACCTCATCCCCCGGCTCCAACCCCAGCGTGGCCAGCGCCAGGTGCAGTGCAACCGTGCCGTTGGCGCACGCCACGCCATAGCGTGCGCCGCTGAGATCGGCGAATTTACGCTCAAAATCGCGGATGAAGCTGCCCGCGGACGAAATCCAGTTCGTCTCCACCGCCTGGGTGATGTACTTCAGCTCGTTGCCGGTCAGGGTTGGCTCACACACCGGGATAATCGGCCGCGTCACATCCGCCTCGAACTGAGAGATGGCGCGAATTGTTGCTTTGAGCTCGGGATCTGGCCCGGGAATAATTTCGGCCAGGTCGCCCATCTCACTCAGCGAAAGTTCACGTGGTTTCAACATATCTACGTTTTTACTCCTCAAATACCGTCAGTTTTCAAGTTAGTCACCCAGGCGCTCAGCGCATGACCGCGGATGAAAACAGGCAACCCGTGACAATCCGTGTTCATCCGCGGCGGTTTTCAAGTTCGGTCAGTCCCCGCGGCGCAAGGCCAGGCGTACAATCGTCGCGACATAGTTCCGCCCGCGGCGAATGTAGTCGAGCAGGGTCGCGCCGGTTTTCGACTGACCGCTCTGGCGCTCGACGCACAAATAGGGCACTTCCACCACGCGCCAGCCCCGCCGCCGGGCGCGCACCAGTAAGTCAATGCAGTATTCGCCGTAGTCGCCGCGCAGATCAATACGATCAAAGACGATGCGGCGGGCGGCAATGAAGCCGCTGGTGTAGTCGCGCACGCCAAAGCCAAGCAATACACTGGCGGCCAGGTTAATCGTACGGCTAAATGCCTGCGCCATCAGCGAATGACCCACATCCGCGCCGCCCGGCACGTAGCGCGAACCAACCGCCACATCTGCGCTGCCTACCACAAGGGCGTTGACCAGCGCGGGGATGCGCTCCGGCGGCATCGAAAAGTCGCAGTCCATCCAGACCACGATATCGCCATCGCTGTCGTGAATACCGCGGGCAATCGCGCTGGTCAATCCGTGCTCCTCCGTGCGGTGAATCAGATGCACGCGCGCATCAGACGCCGCGCGCGCGGCCACGAGCTGCCACGTGCCGTCCGGCGAATGATCATCAACGACCCACACGTTCGTGGGATGCTGCGCGCTGTGCAACACGGCCTCCAGCAAAGGAATGATGTTATCCTTTTCATTATAGGTGGGCAAAATAACTGAAACCGTGGTCATGCTACCTCATCAGCGGTTCGAGTCTGGTTTATCATGGATTATCAGCGGTTCGTCACGGACACGGCGCCGCAGATCACATCTGGTCCGGCGTCATCCAGCAGCGTCACCGCCGCCCGATACGCGCCTGGCGGTGTGCGTGGGTTGAGGTTGACATCATAATCATCGCGCACGATCTCGCCTGGTTGCCAGCGCGTCATGGGATAGAAATGCAGCGCGCTGTCCGCCCGCTCCAGGCTC
>CAZEPA010000706.1:0-2288 GCA_964513955.1 uncultured Anaerolineae bacterium
GGCGGGCCAGGCCGCGGCCGCCTTCATCCATCACCAGTTTGTGATTCCAGGCAAAGGCGGGGCGCAGCAGCGGGGCGAAGAGGTTCATCCAGCCCTTGGTGGTGCGCACGTTCCAATCGTAGCGCACGATGGTGTTGGCGCCATCGGCCGTCAGTTCCCAGCGGCCGGTGCCAACCAGCTCGCCGATCGAATTGCCCTGCAGCACGTGCGGCGGCTCGATGATCGTGGATTCGATGTCGAACACCAGGCGATAGGGCAGCGCCGTGGCCCATTCGTGGTGCTGAATGGAGCCAAGACCGTTGGCATCGCCGCGTTTGGTCAGCGTCACCTTCTTGACATACTTCCACCAGCTCGGATAATTCAACGCGTCGAAGATTACCGGCCAGACTGCTTCGATGGGCGCGGCCACGGCCCAATAAGTGGTGAAGGAATAGAGCATGATAGAGATGAACCTCCATGAAGAAATCGCGCAGGAGCGGTCAAACCGTTCCACCTTGCATGCATGATAATCCCCATGCGCGCCCATTGCCAGGCCACTCGTTGTTCAGTCTCTGCTCAAGCGGCCGCGGGTGTGGCTAACGTCAAGCTCAACAGGCGAGGATGGCTCGCGTTCACATGCGCGGCAGCATACTGAGCGCCTGATCGAGCTTGATGATGGTATCCGGGAGATAATAGCCCTTGCGCAGGCTGATGTTGGCATAGATGAGCGTGCGCGGGCCGATCACGCAGCCGGGGTTCAGCACCGAATTGCAGCCAGTCTGCGCATCGTCGCCCATGATCGCGCCCATCTTGGCCAGGCCAGTGTCCACCATTTGCCCGTTGACTTCCAGGCGGATCGTGGTGCGTTTGCCGGTGCCCGGGTCTTTGAGGCTGGTCAGCGCCAGGTTGCTCAGCTTGGTGCCGGCGCCCAGGTTGACGCGGTTGCCCAGGATGGAGTCGCCCACATAGGCGAAATGCGGGGCATGCGCCCCGTTCAGAAAGATGGAGTTCTTGACCTCACTGGCGTGGCCCACCACACAGTGATCGCCGAGGATGACATCGCCGCGCAGGTAAGCGCCGTGGCGAATCTCACAGTGGCGACCGATGATGCAGGGGCCAGCGACATACGCGCCTGGTTCGATGACGCTGCCTTCACCCAAGTAGATCAACTCTGGGTGAACCAGGTAAGCGCCTTCAGCAACGACGCCCAAGAGAGCGGGCTGGTAGGCGCCAGCCAACTGCGCTTGCGCGTAGGCGCCGATGCCCGGAATGGCCTGCCAGACGAACGACATGTTGTTGAACAGCGCCGCATGAGCAAACTCGGACAGTTCAAAGAAGCTGTGTGGTTGTAACATAGATTTATCCTCGCACGAAACTACGATCAAGAAATGGGAGAAGTCGAATGCCGCGGCGCGGCATGGTCTTTCAGCGCCGGCGATCAGGATATTTGGGCCAATCCGGCAGCACCCAACGAATCTGGTAGGTCGGCGGCGGAGGCCACAGCAGGTAGACATCGCTCCACCAATGCCACGATTCGTATTCGCCCTCAGAAAAGCCCAGGTCAACGAATTTGCCTTTCACTGCGCCTCCCGTGTCGCCCGCCAGACCCTTGCCATATCCCGGCACGTAGAGCCACGACCGCAGCGGAATCAACGTTGGATCAACTGCGACGATGCCGGTGCGCAGCGGCAGGCCGATACGCGTACGGCCGTAGGCAGGATTGCTTTTTGGTACGCCCGCGCTGGCGGCTGTGTAGGAGGTGGTGTAAGCGCGCATGTGGCGCCAATAGGTTATTGGCCCCTCCGGCGTCTCCAGCGTTTTGGGAGTAATGCGACGGCCATAGGCCAGCACGCGCGTAATCGGTTCTTGCGCAACCCAGCTATCCTCCAACGTTCGTTCCACCTTTTGACTGTCCTGGTCCTCCTCGTAGTGCACCCGGTAACGCTGGCGCTGGATGCCTTCTTGCCCAGGCACACTGACGCGGCGCTGGTCAATCTCCAACTGGTCATCCCCCACCCAGATTGAAGTGAAGGGCACGATCTGTTGTTCGATCTGCAGCACTTCCTGGATGCGAACCACGCGAATCGCCAGGTTTGGCACCAGGGGGGTGGTCAAGGCTGGTTCCACCTGGTCCAAGCCGGCCACCACGATCCCTTGCTCGGCCAGAGCGTCGCCGACGGTGTGTTGGCGGGTGCGCGTCTTCAGCGTGTCGCCATCCGCAAAAAACACCACGGGCAGAGAGCGCTGGATGAAAACTCGCTCACCCGCCCGGACTGGACTGCCCAGGCTTGGCTGCACGACATCCCCCA
>CAZEPA010000707.1:0-2288 GCA_964513955.1 uncultured Anaerolineae bacterium
GATGGGCGGCCTGCGCAAAACTCAGACCGCCCGCCTTGTTAGTCTAAACTCGAGTGAATACGATCACCCTGTATTCCAAAAGCGGCTGCCATCTATGCGAGCAGGTGCTGCATGATCTGCGCCCCCTGGCCGATGAACTCGACCTGCACGTGTTGGAGGTGGACATTACCACGGATCCGGCGCTATGGCAGCGATTTCGCTACTTGATTCCGGTGGTTGCCACACCGACGCGTGCGTTTTTTGCGCCGATTGAGATGGACGAATTGATGGAGGTCCTGCGAGATGTCAACACCTGGCCCACTGGCTGAGCGCGTCCCTGCGCCGCCCGATCGCTTCACCCAGGCCGTGAATGGGATAGTCGCCTGGGTTGCGCGCCATTGGCTGCTGCTGTTCAGCGCATTCCTGATTCTCTATCTGGCCATTCCCATCAGCGCGCCCATTCTCATGCACACCGGCCATGAGCGCCTGGCACGTTTGATCTACAGCTTCTATCGGCTGTTGTGCCACGAGCTGCCTGAGCGCTCCTATTTCCTGTTCGGCCCGCAGCACGTCTATTCGCTATCTGAGCTGACCGCGGCTGGCGTTCTGCCTGGCCCAGGTATTCTTGAGCGTCCTCTCTACCTCGGCGACGTGCAGCACGGTTATAAGATCGCCCTTTGCCAGCGCGATCTGGCGATTTACGGCTCTCTGCTGCTCGGCGGCTGGCTGTTTGGCCTCCTGCGCAACCGCCCCGTGACCCTGCCGCGGTTGACGATCAAGACCTATCTCATCTTCGTGGCGCCGATTGCCCTGGACGGCTTTACGCAGCTGTTTGGCTTGCGCGAGAGCAACTATGTCCTGCGCACCGCCACCGGCGCCCTCTTTGGCCTGGCCTCAGCTGGTCTTGCTTACCCCCACATCCAGGACGCGATGCGAGACGCGTTGCAGGGGCTGCATGTTCAAGCCCCCTAAATTGGACAGAAGCAGTCTGTTCGGCTATACTAGCCGCCTAACATGAAACGGTAACAAGTAGATAGTGGAGGAGAGTTCGTGGCTAACCATAAGTCTGCGATTAAGCGCATTCGCCGCAACGAGCGGGCACATCAACATAACCGTCTGGTCATCACGTCTATGCGCACCCATCTCAAGGGCGCACGGGCGAAGTTGACGGGCAGCAGCGAAGCCGACGCGCAGGCGGCTCTGCGCAAGGCCGTCAGTGCCCTGGATCATGCGGCTCAGAAGGGCGTCGTCCATCGCAACAATGCAGCCCGCCGCAAGTCACGCCTGATGTTGGCCTACAACAAGGCTGCTGCAGCCCGTCCGACTGCCTGATTCTTCAGCAAATTGCTCATCAAAAAAGTCCACGTCGCACCAACCGCGGTGCGATGTGGACTTTTTGTTTGCGTTGAAAACCCCGGTTTCGGGGCCACAAGAAAATCTTCGCTCAGGCTGTTTGGTTCAATTCCCAGATCAAGCGCAAGCCCGCCAGCGTGAGCCAGGGATCAACCACTTCCAGGGCATCGGTATGGCGGGCAATCACCTCGCCCAGGCCGCCCGTGGCGATGACTTTCATGTCTGGCCCCAGGCGGGCGCGGAAGCGATTGACCAGTCCTTCTACCAGGGCCACATAGCCGAGGAAAAGCCCCGACTGCATAGCCTGCACCGTGCTCTTGCCGATCACATCCGGCGGCGCAGTCAGCTCCACGCGGAAGAGCTGCGCCGCACGCTGGCCCAACGCATCGGCCGCAATCGCCAGACCCGGCGCAATGGCGCCGCCCAGGTAGTCGCCCTCCGCGCTGACCGCGTCGAACGTGGTCGCCGTGCCAAAATCCACCACGCAGGCCGGCCCGCCGTACAGCTTGTGCGCAGCCGCCGTGTTGACGACCCGATCCGCGCCCACCTCGCGTGGATTATCCACGCGCACGCGCACGCCCGTGCGCACGCCCGTGCCGACCACCAGCACCTTGCTGTGCAAATAGTTTTCGCCCAACTCCACGAACGGCTGCGTGACCGCAGGCACCACACTGGCGATGATCGTGCCGGTCACGCTGCCCGGCACAGCGAAGCCGGCGCGCTCCATTAAGCTGAGTACGGTCACCGCGTACTCATCGGCGGTCTTGCCGTTCACCGTATTCAAACGCCAGTGGGTCTTGAGCGTGTCGCCCTCGTACAGGCCCAACACAATGTTCGTATTGCCAATATCAACAGCCAGTAACATCATCCTCTCCGTCTCGTTGCTGTTCAGGCAGCCCGCGCTGCCGCCGAATGAATTCGGGGCGGCCTTCGACAAGCTCAGGCCCCGTGCGGTG
>CAZEPA010000708.1:0-2286 GCA_964513955.1 uncultured Anaerolineae bacterium
GCACTTTTTACCCAGCAAGGCGTTGCCGCCGTAGCCGCTGCCAAAGGACCAGATCGCGCGCTCTTCGGGAAAGTGAACAATGTACTTCTGATCTTTGTTGCACGGCCAGGATACGTCCTCCTGCCCAGGAGCCAACGGTGCGCCCACCGAATGCATACACGGCACGAATTCGCCATCGGCCCCCAGCACATCCCACACCTTGGCGCCCATGCGCGTCATGATGCGCATGTTGGCAACCACATACGGAGAGTCGGTCAACTCAACGCCAATATGCGCAATGTAGGATCCCAGCGGGCCCATGCTGAAAGGCACCACGTACATGGTGCGCCCGCGCATACAGCCGTCGAAAAGACCGCGGAGGGTTGCTTTCATTTCCTTCGGATCAACCCAATTGTTGGTGGGGCCAGCATCTTGTTTTCTGACGCTGCAGATGAAGGTGCGATCTTCAACCCGCGCGACATCGCTGGGGTCAGAGAGCGCCAAGAAGCTGTTTGGGCGCTTCTCTTCATTCAATCGGATGAACGTGCCAGACTTAACGAGGCGTGAGCACATCTCGTCGTACTCAGCCTGGGAGCCATCACACCAGTAGACGGCATCGGGCTTGCACAGGGCCGCCATATCTTCGACCCAGGTGCGAATTCTTTCGTGTTTCAGATTCGATGGGTAGTTGAGCATAATCCCTCTATTCTGGATTTCCTATCTTCTCGCGCGTGACGCCGGAGTTGATTTTGTTGCTGCATCCAGCGCATAATCAGTCGTGAACACGCCGGTATTTTACTCGATCATCCCCCAACTAGGTATGATGTGCATCATTACCGCCGCAGAGGAGCGCGGCCATACAGCCTGCGCCATTCTCCCAGCAGGACGGCCCGCCCACCCTTGCGCGCGCGACATTGATGCGGCTTTCTGCACAGGCCAAGTCAACGGACTCCGCGCGCCTACTTGGGATGCTTCTTGAGAAAGCCGAGCAAGATGCTGTTGAACTCGGCCGGGCGTTCCCAGAAGCTGGCGTGCCCAGCGTCGCGAAGGATATGCAGCTCGGCGCCAGGAATTGCATCCGCGATGAGCTGGCCGTAGTCGCGCGGCTTGAGAATGTCCTTCTCTCCTACCACAATACAGGTAGGCGCCTTGATCTCCGGCAGCCGCTCGGTCAGGTTGAGGTCGAGGAAACAAGTCAACAGGCGGGCCACGGCGGGAAAGTCAAGGCGCTGGTAGCGTTCATGCGTCAGCGTCAGCGCAGCCGCGTTGGCGCGGATCCAGGCCGAGGAAAAACTGTAGGGCGTTGTTACGTTGAAGAAAAGATCAGGGTCACGCCTGGTTGCCGCGTCACGCCAGGCGGCAATAATGGTCGCCAGCGCGCTGTCCACGTGGCTCACCACGTTCGCCGCGAACAGGCTGAGGGTGCGCGCGGGATAGCGCAGAGCGAAAGTGAGGCTGATTTCACCGCCATACGAAATACCAGCCATATGGGCGCGCTGAATACGGAGGCGATCGAGCAAGGCAGCCAGGTCGTTGGCGTGCTGCTCGAACGTGTAAGGCCCCGGTGGATGGGCCGATTGTCCCTGCCCCCGACAGTCGTAGAGCAGGACGCGGAAGTGAGGCTTGAGCACTGAGGTCTGGTTGAACCAACTGGTGGTTGTGGTCAGGATCCCATTGCTGAGGACGACAACCGGAGCGTTGTCCGCTCCGTGCAGCTCATAGTAGAAATCAATCCCGTTAACGTTCAAGGTCGGCATGCGGCAGTAGTTTATCCTCTTCGATAAAACGAATGACAGAATCCGCAAAGGCGTCAGGTTGCTCGATCATGGGGCAGTGGCCGCAGCCGCGAAAAACCTCGAGATTGGCCGCGCCAGCGATACCCAGGAAGGTAAAGCGAGTCGCTTCACTATCTACCATCATATCCTGTTCGCCCCAAATGAGCAAAGTTGGGAGGTGAACATGAGGAAGCTGGGCCATGATATTCCAGTGGGCCAGGGCGCGCGCCGGGCCAGTAAACGCAGCCGCGGGCATGGCCTGCGCATCGTCCACCAGGCGCTGAAAAAAATCATCCGGCGGATGCGCAGGCATCAGGCTGGCCAGCGCGCGCGTCAACATACCCCGATCCGTACGCATCTGCGCCAGGTAGGGAAAGGCCTCTTCCGGCGTTACGACGCCCATGGCAGGCGCCGTGTCCACCAGGATCAGCGAATGCGGCTGCAGCAGCCCGCTGACGATGCCCTCCAGGGCAACGGCGCCGCCGAAGGCATGGGCCACCAGGTGATAGTCTCTCAGCCCCAGGGCGGCGAC
>CAZEPA010000709.1:0-2281 GCA_964513955.1 uncultured Anaerolineae bacterium
GTGCGCTCAATCGCGCGCACGACATGGCTGCCCTCCACGCCCAATTCTTGCAGCACCTTCACAGCCACGCCATTTTCCTCGCGCACCAGGCCGAGCAGCAGGTGCTCGGTGCCGATATAGTTGTGATTAAGGCGCTGGGCTTCCTCTTGAGCCAACTGGAGGACGCGACGCGCCCGCTTGGTGAACCGATCAAACTTGTCTGTCATGATGCCAATTCCTTTGGCTAATCAAACCGGTGTTGATATGGTTGAGACTATGTCACACGGAGAAGGGCCAATCCGATAGCCGGGTATGGTGCTCCTTCATCGTGGGTGCGGCCTGCAATCGTTCGCTGCGGAGTGTAGCCAACATGAGCCTCCAATTCGGTGAGAAGTCGTACTCTTCAGAGGGGTAAAAACGAACCTGCCAGGCTGGTTCAACCTGACAGGTTCTGTTTCGGCCTGTTTGTCTAGTCCACAGCCTCTAGGCTGTCACTATCATCGGCGCCGGCAGGCTCATCATCCCCCATCTCGGCCAGCTGTTCACGCCAGTCCATCTCGGTGTATTCTTCCTCAGGCGCTTGCTTGAGGCTGAGGCCGATCCGGCGGCGCTGCGGATCAATGCGAATGATGCGCAGCTTCATGCGCTGACCTTCGCGCAAGACGTCACGCGCATGGCCGACGCGTTTTTCGGACAGTTCCGAAAGATGAATCAAGCCTTCGATGCCGTCGTCGAGGCGCGCAAAGGCGCCGAAGTTCGTGAGCTTGGTAATGGTGGCGTCTACCAATTGGCCCACCGCATAGCGTTCATGGACAACGCTCCAGGGCTCGGGCTGGAGGCGGCGCAAACTCAGACCGATCCGCCGGCGTTCCATGTCCACATTGAGCACATACGCTTCAACCCGCTGACCAATCTTGAGCACTTCGCCGGGATGATTGATGTGCCCCCAGGTGATTTCGGAGAGGTGCACCAGCCCATCAGCGCCGCCCAGGTCAATGAACGCGCCGAAGTCAGACATGCTGGTGACAATGCCGGAGCATTTATCACCCTTTTTCAACTCAGACAGCAGGCGCTCTTTGGCCTGCTTACGCCAATCGCGGTTTGCCTGCCGTTCAGACAGGATCAGCCGGTTGCGTTTCTGATCCATCTCAACGACTTTTAGCTTGAGTTTCTTGCCGACCAAATCGGCCAGGCGTGCTTCCAGGTTATCGCTGGCGCCTTCCTGGGGCATGGACTGTACAGAAACCAACTGCGATGTGGGGACAAAGCCGCGCAGCCGGCCAACCTTGATGGTAACACCACCGCGATTGAAACCTGCGACCAGACCCTCGAACACTTCCTGGCTCTTCAGCAGTTCTTCTGCCTTGAGCCAATCGCGTTCTTGCTGGGCGCGACTGAATGACAAGACCACATGGCCTTCTTCATCCTCTGGGCGAACGACGTACACCAGAATCTCATCGCCAACATTGAGCCGGGCAAGGGCTTCCTTGCCTACGCGCTCTAGCTCGCGATCAGAAATGATTCCTTCAGACTTGGCGCCAATGTCTACCAGAATCTCGGTCGGCGTCATACGGACGATAATTCCTTTGCGCACGGAGCCACTCGACAGCGGCTCAAACCCAAACGAACTATCCATCAACTCAGCCATTGGATTAACGTTTTCGGCCTGTGGCACCTCCTGTTCGGCAGTCAACGTGGGCGATAAATCGAGGTTTTCCATCCTAACTTGCGACATCTCCTCTTTGGTGGGTTTCGCTATTATAATGGATGTAGCGCCGAAACGCAAGAATGTTGTCAGGTGGTAATTGTCAGGGCGCAAAATGAAGACTTCCGAAGTCCGGCTGACTTCGGAAGTCTTTGCTTCAAGCGGACGATGGACTAGCGCCGTGCGCGTTTGACGGGCGCCGCTGGTCGTGGTGGGGCGGGCGGGCGCGAGGCCGCCGCCTGCAGCGCTGGCGCTGGGGGGCCGCCCGGCGCCGCGCCGGTATCCTGGTCGTTCTGCATATGACAATGCTTGTACTTCTTGCCGCTGCCGCACCAGCAAGGGTCATTGCGGCCGATGGTGGCGCCGCTGCGGCGCACAGGCCGGGCCTGCCCATCATCCCGATTGGTCTGCAGATTCTGCAGTCTGCGCAGCGGCTCCACTCTGACCTGTTGTTGGACATGGAAGATGTTACGCACGATGTCGTGCTGGATGTCTGCCATCAAGCCCTGGTACATCTCGAAGGCTTCTTTTTTGTACGCCAGCAGCGGCTCGACCTGGGCAAAGGCGCGCAGGCCAATGCCTTCACGCAGCTGATCC
>CAZEPA010000710.1:0-2267 GCA_964513955.1 uncultured Anaerolineae bacterium
CCTTCTTGGCCCGCTCAACGTCTTGCCGCCAGACGTTGTGGAGACCGAACACGCTTTCTTCAAGATGATGCGCATGTAGGCGGGCCGGGAGACCCGAACTTGCTCGGGCGGTTGCTTCGTCAGGACGGCGTTGTGACGCCGGAGGCGTGACCTACGGTTGCAGGGCGCCATTTCAAGTTGGCGTTTGGGAGTTCCGCGGGCGAGGCGCGTGCACTCCCGGTCGCAAACTTTTGCATGAGGAGTTGATTTCGATGAAAGTACCGTCGTTTATTCTCAAACAACTGTATGTTAAAGGCAGCCTGCGCGCCACCGACCAGGGTTTTGCCTTTGAGATTGCCAACAAACTTGGATCCGGTTACAGCCGCGAGATGCGCCCGGTGACGCTGGACGGCGCAGCGTTCCCCCTGGAGCAAACCTTCTTTCGCCCGCCCGATGGCGTGGAGATCGCGTTCAGCGATGTATCCGATGCCATGCCCTTCACCCTGGAGATGGGCAAGACCCTGACCATCCTGGTAGAAGGGGCCCGCCTGGCCCCTGGCAAACACAAGGTCGGCATGGGCTTCGTCGTCAAAGGCATCGGCGAGCTGAGCTTCGATGTGACAGACGTTATTGAGTAAACGCTGAATGCTGAATGAGGAATGCTGAACAGGAGAAGTGGGCGACGAAATTGGACGTCGCGACGTTTGCCGCCCGAGCTGCCACAAGGATAAGCGCCCAATTCAGCGTTTAGCGTTCAGCATTCCGATGGGGGTTTTCGACCGGAGGCTTGAGATGTTACCACAGCTTACGGTAGCGCCGGCAGCCGGACCTGGGTTCACTGCGCAGCTGCGCGCAGAACAAGGCCCACTGACCAGGCAAACGATTGCGATCTCCCACTCGCCCTTTACGCTGGGGCGCAGCGCGGACAACGATCTGGTTGTGCCGGAACCGTTGGCCTCGCGTCATCACGCCCGGCTGGAGGCGCGCGCCGGGCGCTGGTATTTGATTGACCTCGATTCGGCGAACGGCACACTGCTGAATCGGCAGCGCCTGAACGGCGAGCAGGTGCTCAATGCCGGCGATTTGATTGCGATTGGAGAAACGGTATTCGCCTTCGCGGCGTCGGAACCCGCGCGACCAGCGCTTGTGCCGCCCGCCCAGGCGCGCGCGGCCGGCCGGCGCTCATCGCCCGTGGCTGCCATCGTGATCGGCGTGGTGCTGATTGCCCTGGTGGCGGCAGCCGTCTTCTTTATCGGCGGGCGCATGCGGCGCACCGGAGATGATGCCACCGGTCCTGGCTTGCCAACCATTCAGCTCCCTGCGCTGCCAAGCGTTACGCTGCCAACCGGCATTCCATCCTTGCCGCCCATTCCCACGAGCCTGCCGCCGTTGCCCACCGGCATACCGCCTTTACCCACGGGGTTTCCCTCAATCCCCACATTTCCGCCGTTGAGGTAGGGCCATGACGACGCTTGTGATTCAACCAGGCGCGGGCGGCGAACGCCGCTTGCCCATGCTGCGGGGCGTGCTGACTCTCGGTCGCGAGGCGGATTGCGACTTGATTCTGGCCGAAAGCCAGGCGTCGCGACACCATGCCGAGCTGCGACGCGCCGGTGATCGCTGGCAGATCGTGGACCTGGGCAGCACCAACGGCACCTTTGTCGGCGGCGTGCGCCTGGCGCCGAACGTGGCGCGGCCGCTGAGGCCAGGCGAAATCGTGACGATCGGCAGCACGCGCCTGCACCTGGTTGACGAACTGCCGCGGCTCGTTCCTGAGCCGCCCGCGCCGTTCGCGGAGCCGGCGGCCGCGCCGCCATCCATGCTGCTCGCGCTGTTCATCTGGCTCAGCCGTCTGCTGGCGCTGGCTGCCGCGGGTTTGCTCATCCTGGGGGCGCAGGCCGATTGGCTGCGCATCAGCGTCACCGTGCCGCTGTTGGGCAACGTGCTCAATCGCACGATCGGCGGCATGGAAAGCGGTTACGGCTACCTGCTGCTTGGCATCGGCGCGCTGAGCCTGCTGCTGCTCCTGGTTGACCTGGCGTCGCGCCGTTGGGGCCTGGCCGCCGGGTTGGCGCAGGCGCTGCTTGGCGGGTTGACGGCCGTCGTCCTCGGCTTCAACGCCTACGGCTACTACCAGGCCGGCGCGCAAACCATCTTTGGCGTCAGCCTGCTCGACGTCTTGAGCCAGTATGCGCGCAATATAGTTAAATTGACGGTTCTGTCCGGCATCTATTTCGTGGGCGCGGGCCTGGCTGGCTTGATCGTCGGCGGCATCCTGCGGTTGATCC
>CAZEPA010000711.1:0-881 GCA_964513955.1 uncultured Anaerolineae bacterium
AACCTGGAGCGCATCGGCCATTGGGAGCCGTTGCCGCTTGGGTTGCCGCCCGGCGGCTTGTTCAGCGCCCAGCAGTGCGGCCCGGTCTGCCAGGAGCAGCCGACCACAGCAGAGGAGAGGCGCACGGTGCGAGATCGAGCGAACGGAGAACGCGCAGCAGCCCCACGGCCGAATATCGTTCGGCATCGCCCCCTCTCTCTGGAGGAGCGCGAAGCTTGCATGACCGCAGCCGAACGCAAGAAGGCAGCGCGGGAGCGCCACCACGCAGCCGCCCAGGCAGCCGCAGAGATTCTCCGCCGTCCCAAGACGCCGCCGGCGGTGCGTGAAGCGCTAGCCGCTTGGTTGGCGTCGCTGTCGGCCGAGGCTCTGTCATCGGCTGCCCGGCTGGCTGAGCCGAGCGCCAAGAGATCGGCCAGCAAATGGGCGCGCCGTCAGGCACGCCAACGACGAAAGGAGGAGCGAGCCAAGCAACAGACCGAGCTTGTCACGATCGACTAGAGACTTCACCGCGTGACATCGGCCAGCACTTCGCCGGCCGAGAGCAAACCGACCGACTTTGAGAGAGGGAAACGAACCATGGCGACCTACAGCGCAATTCAGACCGAACACGAGACGTCCGACCCGATCAAGCTCGCGATCCTCGGCAAGGATGGCAAGCCGACCAGCGTCGTTATCACGCTGGAGCCGTTCACCAGCAGCACGGGCGGCTTGGGCTTCCGCGAGAAACCGCGATCAGTTTGCAGCGTCACCCGCTGCGGCGAGGGTTGGCTCCACCGCAAGGGCGCGGCGCCCCATGATCGCGGCCCGGTCTTGATCGCCGGCTCGCGCGGCACTCCGTCCTACCTTGTTTCTCCGACGGGCGACGGCGCACGCGCGGCCTG
>CAZEPA010000711.1:891-2267 GCA_964513955.1 uncultured Anaerolineae bacterium
CCCGTCAAGCACAGCGGCTTGTATCTCATGCTCGACCTGTCTGCCACCGCCGGCGCAGACGACGCCCAGGCAGCCGCAAAGGCGGCGAAACTGCAGAAGGCGAAGGCGAGCCTTGCCAAGATGCAGGCTGAGCTTGCGAAGCTTGAGAGCGCCGACTAGCACTCTCGACACGCGACCTTGAGCCGGCTGCGCACTAACCCCGCGCCGCCGGCTCGCTTTGTTTTCCCCAGCCACGACCACCAGCACGCAGCCTAACGCAACCGGCCGGACTTCGGGACAAACCAGCCCCGCAGCCCGGCCGGACGCTTTAGACGACGACCTAGACGCCTTCACCGGCCGACTTGGAGCACCGGCCGCTCGACACGATGCAGCAGACCACTAGCAGCAGAGGAGGAGCAGCCGCCGAGCGTATGACAGTGGCAGAGGCAGACAGAGAGGAGGAGAACATGCACTGCCACGCCTAAAACGTAGGCAATTTTACGCCCGTTTTGCAACCAGTGAGCAAATCGACGATTTGACGAATCGACGCAACCCGTTGTGCTGTCTAATCTTCCGACGACGCAGCCGGCGCAGCCTGGTTGCTCGGGGGGTAGGCACGCACCCGGTAGGCCCCCATTTTGATGCCAGTGCGTCATATGGTTTCTTCCCCTCCACCTGCACAATCTGTAATAAAGGTACCCATCTAATATGACGATTTCTGATAGATGGTGGGTTTGGTGAGGCGCCTGGAGAGGAGAGATTGATCGGGCGCGGGGCAGAGTTCTGGGGACAGCCTGCCCCTGGCTCGTGACCCGGAAAGGCTCGGTGGTCTTGGGAGACTCGTTGCCAGTCTGTCGGGCTGGGTGGTTCAGGCCTGTCGGCCTGTTGTTCCCTTTGGGGTGTAGTTCCCCCTTGAATCGGCCAGTCTTTGGGGCGCATGGCCCCTTAGAGGATCGCGGTCAGGGCAGGCTTGGAGCACACCCCGCGAACTGGACGAGCCATTTTGCAGATCTTTTATGCGAGGGTTTCCCCAAGCCGAGTTTCTGGCGTCTGCTGCCAGTTTGCCAAATAGGGGCTGTACGAGAGTAGCGGGTGCTGGATTCGAACCAGCGACCTCGTGGGTATGAGCCACGCGAGCTTCCAGGCTGCTCCAACCCGCAGTGAGTACCATTCGCGTCAGTCATCCTGGTACGGGAGAGCAAGTAGTCTTGATCCGGCACAGGACGCGACCCGGCCGGGACGGAGGAGATTGTGGGGTTATTGATGGCCTGCTGTCAAGAAATCTTTCGGGGGGTGCAGATTGTACCCTGTGGTTTTGGCGGTTATTGTGCGTGGTAACTGGGTGAGTTGCCCTGAAGTCAGGTCAGGGCGATGAGTGGGGCTCGGCTTGCGTGGGT
>CAZEPA010000712.1:0-2261 GCA_964513955.1 uncultured Anaerolineae bacterium
CACCAGCCGCCGTGCCACATACCGTGAAGAAGAACGAAGACCGTCATATCAACTCCTATTCGGTGCTTGGGATGCCCAACCCATCCCGCAATTGACTCGCGAGACTTGCCAACTCTTCCAATTCGGATTCATTCAGACTCGCCCACGGCGCGAAGAAAAGACGTTCCGTCTCCGTTTCGACCTCCGCCCGCACCTGTTTGCCCGCCGCTGTGACTTGGTACACGCCCGCGATTTCTTCCGCCCACCCGCGCCGCGCGAGTTCCTTCACATCCTCCGCGTGGACATCCTGCGGGACGCCCCACGCTCGAAGTTTCTCGTACAGCGCGTCGAAGGCGAGCGCGTTGTTCTGGTTCAGCATGTCGAGCGTATTCCACGTATGCCCCGCGACTCCATGCGCCTGCCACAACGATACGTACGCATCGTCGCGGTATGCCGCGACTTGATCAAAGTAGTAGATGATCAATCTGGGCAGGGGCGCTTCTTCTCCAGGATTCATGTTTCTTCGTTTATAGGCGCTTAACCATTTCGTTGGCGGTTCAGGCATGGCGGACGAGGCATCGGCAAGCCGAATCAGGTAATTTACAAACTGTCCCAGGTTTTCGGCAGGCATGGGTTGCAGTTGAGCGACCGCTTCGTTGACTGCCTGAGTGATTTGCTGAATGACGCCCGCCCCTTTCTCTGAGAGGCGATACTTGCCATCCTCCGCAACCAAATATCCCTGCTGGGCGGCAGACGCAAAGCGTTCTTCAATCAAGCGCGCCCATCCATACGGGAACAGGCACATGTAAGTTTCCGTAGTTATGGGTTCCGCGCCAAAGAGAACTGCCGCCGCAAACCAGGTAAACCAGCCTGGCGGGAGATTCAATTCAGGGACCAATTTCATTGTGCTCATCATCGCACACTCATCAATCGGCGCGTCCGCCTCATTGAGAGTAGACCAGAGAGATTTGAGATTCATCGGAAACCTCCTTATGTCATGCAACCACAAGCATCGGTCCTCTGCCGACCTCAACGCCACACCAGCGGCAGGCGCATCTCGAAAACGCCATCGTTGACTTCGAACATCACCTGCCCATTGGCAATATCGAGCCGGTAGCCAAACCCCGGCGGCAACCCGCTGACCTGCACGGCGTCGAACGCGCCGCTGATGGCCCCGGTGGCCGTCAGCAGGGTGAAGGCGTCGCCCGGCTGCGGCACATAGCCCTGGCGGAAGTCCAGCGCCAGCACGCCGTCCAACGCCACCGTGCCGGTCACCGCCAGGCTGCCGTAGAAGCCGGGCGCCGCGCCGGCAATGGGGATCTGCAGCCGGCCGCTGGGGCCGAAGGTCAGCGTGCCCGAAATGGCCATCGTGGCCGCCGCGCTCGTCGCTTGAGAATGATCGACGGCCATCAGCGGAGGCATCACGTTGATGCCAGGGGCCAGCATGCCATCGTTTTGCAGGCCGAGGAAGCCCACGGCCAGCGTCCCCGTGCCCGTGACCACGCCGTTGGGGGCGATGTAGGTGCCGGTGGTCGCCACCAGGGCGTTGTTCTGCATGTCCACCTGCCCGGCGCCGCCGCCCACCTGCCCGACCCGCAAGACATCCAGGGCGCGCACCATGCCGCCATCCACCGTCAGCGAGCCGGCGCCGCTCGTCCCGACCCGGCCGAGCTGGATGGTGCGACAGCGCAGCAAGCCGCCTTCGTCCAACGAGATGGCGCCGTCGAACTCGCGGCCGATCTCGCACAGGCCCGCCTGCGGGTCCACGACTTCCAACCAGGTCGGGTCGGCCGTGTTCGTATCACCCCAGAGGATGGCCGCGCCGGAGCCATCCTTGCCGATGATCAGATTGCCTTCGATGTCGCCCTTGGCGGCGCGCCACAAGGCCAGCAGGTTGGCGCTGCCCGCCCCACCGACGAAGACGTTGCCCAGTACGTCCAGGTCTGATAGGTCGCCGTTGGGCCGGCGGCCGTCTACCTTGAGCTCGCCGTTCTTGATATGCACGTCCTGGCTGACATACAGGTCGCCGCCGTTCAGCACCTCGACCGAGCCGAACCAGGTCTGGCCGACGGTCAGATCGCCCTGTAGCGCCCACAGCGAGGATTGGCTGGCCCCGGCCCCCTCCACCATGACCTGCGAATCTTCGCTGAGGACACCCCAGCTGACAAAGGCGTCGTTCGAGTCCACGCGCCCGCCGTTCTCGACGGTCAATGTGCCGCTGACGGCATAGCCCACGGCGATGTTGCCCGTTTGCCACAGCGAGCCGTCGCCGCCGACCACCG
>CAZEPA010000713.1:0-2257 GCA_964513955.1 uncultured Anaerolineae bacterium
CTCTACTACCCGCAGCGCTACGCCACCGACGAGCAGCTCTCCCACGAGGCGAAGAGCGGCACGCACTTCATCGAGACGCTGCGCGGGATGATGGCCATCAAGCTGAACCTGCGCGAGAACGAGCGGCGCGCGGCCTACCAGAACCTGGTGGTGGACCAGATCAACGCCGGCGTGAAGGTGCAGAACGTGGGCATCGCGCAGCGCGCCGCATCCGCCCTCATCTTCGGGCTGGAGAACGTGGCGATCGTCTGGCTGGGGGCGCTCCTGGTGATGGAGGGGAAGTTCTCCGTGGGCATGCTTTACGCCTTCCTCGGCTTCAAGATCGTGTTCCTCACGCGCGTGAACGCGCTGGTGGAGAAGTGGAACGACTTCCGCATGCTGGACCTGCACGCCGAGCGCATCGCCGACATCGCGCTCGCGGAGGAGGAGGTGTCGCAGCCGAGCCTGCCGGGCGAGACGCCGGCGGGGCCCATCACGATCGAGGCCAAGGGCGTGAGCTACGCCTACGGGCCGGAGGGGTTCGTGTTCCGGGGGGTGGACTTCAGCGTGGCGCCGGGGGAGACGGTGGCGATCGTGGGGCCCTCGGGCTGCGGGAAGACCACGCTCATCAAGGTGCTGGTGGGGTTGCTCTCGCCCACGGAGGGGGCGGTGCTGGTGAACGGCCGCAACCTCAAGGACTGGGACCTCGGGCAGTACCGGCGGCGCATCGGCGCGGTGATGCAGGACGACCAGCTCTTCGTCGGCACCATCGAGGACAACATCAGCTTCTTCGACCCCGAGCACGATCCGGAGCGCGTGCGCGAATGCGCGCGCCTCGCCATGATCGACGCGGACATCGCCGCGATGCCCATGGGGTACAACACCATCGTCGGCTCGCTGGGTGCCGCCCTTTCGGGGGGGCAGAAGCAGCGGGTATTGCTTGCTAGGGCGCTATATCGGAAGCCGCAGGTTCTCTTTCTGGATGAGGCGTTTGATCAATTGGACATCGCTTTGGAGCGCAAAATTTCTGATGCTTTGTCTCAGACCTTGTTGACTGTCGTAATCGTCAGTCACCGACCCGAATCTGCTGCGAATTTTCGCAACGTCTCGATGTTGGCGACTGGATTGCGAATCTCGTAGGTACCTTACCCAAGAATCATGTCGCCCATGCCGCCGCCGACCAGGGCCAGTTCCAGCTCGCCCAGTTCGCGCACCGCCGCATCGGTCTCGTTGATCGTCTTTTCGATTTCCAGCACTTCCACTTTGTTGAAGTCCATTTCGCGCTCTCCTGGTCAGTAGGTTGGGTCAGCCGAGAATCATGTCGCCCATGCCGCCGCCGACCAGGGCCAGTTCCAGCTCGCCCAGTTCGCGCACCGCCGCATCGGTCTCGTTGATCGTCTTTTCGATCTCCAGCACTTCGACTTTGTTGAAGTCCATACAAATTTCCCCTTTTATAACAAAGAAGTAGACCAGGCGATTGCGGCATGAATGCCGAATCAAATGCAAATCAAGAAAACTAGCCTTCGCGCAACAACAAGAACACCATCAATCCGCCTTCATCTACATATCAAAGGCGGCGAGGCCCGCTACTATGGGCCTGATTCCGTTGGTTCCGGCCTTGCGCCGGGTGCGCGGCCAAGCAAATTGCGCGGCTTGGCATGTTCGGAAGGTACGCGAATTGTCGATCAAAACGATCAATCCGCGCCCCGAATCTTGTGGTAAAACTGTGACTTAGATCATGTTTTTCACAGCATAATGAACACCAACAGGTTCCGCAATGCCTATTCCATCCACTGCCATTGCTGACATCGAGGCGGCAGTAAAGGTAACCCACGACGCTGATGATCCGCAGATCACGGCATCGCTGCTGCGTTTGTCGAGCGATCTTAAGTCTAGGCTTCACTTAGGGACGACGATTTCATCAAGTGAATCACAGACGATCACAGAATCGCTTGGACAACTGACTGGACCAGGAAACGCGGAGCTTCGTATCGGATGCCTCATCGATCTTTCGTACAACTTGTATGTGATGGGTTCTCCATTTCAAGCAATTGAACCCGCAAAACAAGCTAGCGCTTTGGCCGCGCGTGCAGGAATGAAGGCCTTGGAGCGGCGCGCGGTAACAACTCTAGGCATCATGTATGCCGATACGGGGAATATTCCTCAGTCAATTGAGTGTTTGGCGCACGCGCTTGAGATTGTTCAGCCGCTGGGAGACAAGGACGGCGAGTGCGTCGTCTGGAACAACATTGGCGTCGCATTGCTCTACGCGGCTCAA
>CAZEPA010000714.1:0-2252 GCA_964513955.1 uncultured Anaerolineae bacterium
ACACCATTCAAGCCTATCGCCTCTGCCCCTTTGCGCCCCCGTGGTGTGTAAACAACTGCGCGCTGCCGTTGAAGGACCCACCGGCGCGGGCCTCCCTGCCGAGCGGTACGCTCGGTTATCTGACGAGCGCGCAAGGCGGCGCTTTGTCAGTCACGCTGGCGCGTTACACGCCCGCCGAAGGCGCGCAGCTGGCTTATGATTTCAGCAGCGGCTGGGGACTGGCAGGCGCCTATACCGGTAAAATTGACCTGGCGCCGAGCGATGAAGCGCAAGGCGACGTGACGTTGACGGTCAACGTGACGGATGCCATCTGGTATCCAGTTCTGCTGTTGATTATCGGCGTCTTTATCACGGCGTGGACGCAGAACTGGCTAGGGGTGCGGCGGCCTCTGTGGCAATTGGTGCGCCGCGAGGCGACAGCCAGTAAGGTCGTTGCAGGCTGGAAGCCGGTCTCCGGGTATGACATCCGCGCGGACGCGCTCACGCAGCTGAGGGAAGTCAAGCAAGAAGCGCAGGCCTTGGATGGGGTTTGGATGAATCTGCTCTTTGCACCGGGTGAAGGGGAGACCACCAAGCAGCGCCATGCCCAGCTCGAGTCCAGGCTGGCGGGCGTGGAAGAGCAGCTTGAGGTTTGGCCGGCGGCGTGGGAAAAGAAACTGAACGCGCTGCAAGCAGCGCTAAGGGACAAAGTGCAGCCTGCATTGGCGATCGCGACGCCGCCGCCTGCACTGCCCGTTCCGCTGGAAAAACCGCAGTTCTACGCGGCGGCTGCGGCGTTGTGCAGCGGCCAGGCGTTGACGCTGGCAGAGTTCACGAAGCAGGCAGCCGCGGTGGACAAGGCCATCACGTTGGCGACGAAGTGGGGCGCCTGGGAGCAGGCGCTGGCCTGGACGCGCACGCAGCTCGATAGCCTGCAAGGTTTAACGCCCGACGAGGCGAAAGTGGCCGCACGGGCGCGCCAGCAGGCGAATTCGGCCTGGGTTGATCTGTGGCTGGCCGCCGACCTGGACGACCTGCGCAATCGCCGCACCGAGGCCGAGATCGCGGCGGCCGTGGATGGCGCCAGCCGGCTGCTGCACCGCTTACCCACGGCTGCGGCCAAGCCGGGGGAGCCAGAGCTGCCGAACGTCACTTCCGCGCCGCCTGGCGACCAACCCCGCGCCGTTTTGCCATTTCTGCCAGTGGCCGACTTGCCCGCAGAGCCAGGGGCACGGGCGCAGCGGGCCGAGAGCGCGCTGCGCCTGGGCGACCGCGCCTTCCTGGGCATTGCCGTGCTGGTGGCCCTGGCGACCGGCCTGAGCCAGCTCTACTTTGGCAAGAACTTTGGTTCGCTGGACGATTGGCTGAAAGCCCTGACCTGGGGCGCGGGCAGCAAGCTCGGGGTTGACCTGGTGAAGACCGTCATGGAGCGGTTATTCGTACGCGCATAAGCGCCTGTAGGTCACGCGGAGACTGGACGACTAAGATCGCCGCAACCACCGCGCAGCCCACCTCCGTGGACTATGCCCAGAAATTGAAATGCACCTGGCGCGCAGCAAGCCTGTAGATCACGCTGGCCGAAATCCACCTGCGTGGACTACGCCCCGGACACTGAAATGCACCCCTGGCGGCCGCGGGCAGGCTGCTGCGCTGACCTGCCGACCGCTTTGGCGCGTTCACCCCTCAACCTCACGTGCGCCCCATCTCCTGACAAATTTGGAAATGCAGCCCTTCCTGTGCTATACTTGTCTTCACAACAAATGCGTTGAAATTTCTCGCCCCAGGCCCCGTCGTAACACTTTTGAGATACGCACGACACACAACGGTCACGCAGTCCAGTCCAACCAGCGGCAGAGAGGCAACCCCTCATTATGCGTGGTTGGCTGTCATCCTGCTGGCACTTACGTCCCTCGGCTGTTCGATGGGCGGCGCGCTGTCGCTCCTGCCGCGCAGCGCCACAACGCCTACGGCGACTGCCACGCCGCCGGCCGGGCCGACGCGCGTGCTCGTCGCGACTTTCACCCCCTCACCATACGTGCCCCCCACGCCAACGCCGACCGCCACTGAACCGACACCCACCATCACCCCCACGGCGACGGATACGCCAACCGAGACGCCGCTGCCGCCCACGCTGACCCCGACGCCGGTTGCGCTGGCACAACCGTTGGCCAGAGACACCAATGCCCGCGAAGGTCCCAGCACCGAATATCCCATTATCGGCAAGATGCAACCTGGAAGCACTTTTGAGATTGTCGCGCGCAGCGACAACCCAA
>CAZEPA010000715.1:0-2244 GCA_964513955.1 uncultured Anaerolineae bacterium
GCGGTCGTGGAATCATGCGCATATGATACCATGAAAATCTAATATGGCAAGTTAGGTTTTCCACCAAACCAGCCAGACTTCCGAAGTCCTGGAGACTACGGCAATTCCTCTTCCAACATTGCTCCGTATATGCGTAGCCATTCCTTTGCAACCTGGTGGCGAGGAATCTGCACCGCCACGATGGTCCAAAATCGTTCGGTGTGGTTGGGTTCGAGCAGATGGGCCAGTTCATGCACGACAAGGTAGTCGATGACGAAGGGCGGCGCTTTGACAATACGCCAGTTGAAGTTGAGATTGTTCTTCGGCGTACACGAAGCCCAACGCACCTTCAAATCCGAGATCATGATGCGGTCGTAGGCGACGCCCAGGGCGACCGCAAAGTGGTGAATGCGAGGCGTCAGTTTCTCTTGTCCACGGGCGATGTACCATGCGCGCAGTAATTGCCCGGCGACGGCCTTGTGCTGGCGCGAGATGTAGAAACGGTTGTGGAAGCGCACGCCGGGGAGATCGTCATCCGTGACTTCCAGACGATAGTGCCTGCCCAGATACAGCAGCGTTTCGCCGGTGACGAATTCCTTGCGCGACGGCCTGGGCGGATATTTCTGGCTGTGATTGACCTTTTCGTACAGCCACAGCTTCTTGGCCTCCACCGCTTGCCGGATCGCTTCCTCAGAAGCGCCGATGGGCGCGCGCACGACGATCGAACGGTCGCGCTCCACGGTCAGGCCGATGGTTTTACGCTTGGAATAGACGATCTGATAGTCGATCTCCATGATTCAAGCCCGCATGATGGTCGCATGATTCTGTTTGGCCCACTCCATCAGCCGCGAAACCAGTACATGGCGCTTGGCGAAGATAGTGGGGAGCATGCCGAACCGTTCGGAGAGAAGAAGCTGCTGCATCTCGCCTTTGAGCCGGTTTTGCGCCGGAATCGAGCTCCAGAAGCCGGCCGCACCCACCTCACGTTCGATCAGGTTGAAAATATTCAGGGTCAGATCGACGTTCTGAGCGATCTCGTCTTCGCTCAACTCACGGTTGTCCCAAAGCTCGGCGCGCAGAATGCGAAAGATCGGCATCTGCCGTTTGCGATCCAGCCCATAGGTCTGCTCCTTCTCTTTCGCCGCCATCTTCTGGCGCAGTTTCTCCAATTCCTGGTAGATTGTCTCCCAATTGTCGGCGAATTGCTGCAAAATCTGCTCCAACATCTCGGCGAAGGAGGCGAAAAGCTCCGGGTCCTCGTCGATGTTGATGTCGATGTAGTGGCGGATGGCGTGCTCAACCTCGGCGGCTTTGGTCTTGTCGCGACGATGTTGCTGCACGCCCTTCTGGAAATCATCGTCCATGATGGAGATGGGAGCAATCTTCTGCCTGACGCCTTGAGAGACCAGGAATGCGTCGGCGATGGGGCGCAGCTTGTCGGGGATGCCCTTCATGCTCAGCCGCCGGTCGTGCAGATGGCGCTCAGCCAGGGCATTGACCTCGACAAAGTTCAAATAGTCGGGCCAGAAATCCAGGGCCTCCTTGCGCGGGAAGACCGCATCCATAGCGCGGGTGAGTTTCTTGAAGGCAAGGATGTACTCGAAGCGGACGTCTTCATCATAGAAGAGATCGAAGAAGGCGTCCGAGTCCGAGAAATCCTTCAAGCCATTGCGATTGAGCAGCGCCCAAATCTCGCGATGCGCCTGCACCAGGGCGTCGATCTCCTCCTGGCTTCCGCCCAGCGCGTCGATGATCTCCGCCTGTTCGCGCTCGGCATAGGCGTCCAACGCCCGCTTGAGATGATGGCCCACGCCCACATAATCCACCACAAAGCCCTTGTCTTTGAACTCGTCGCCGACGCGGTTGACGCGGGCGATGGCTTGCAGCAGATTGTGATCAATGACCACCTTGTCCAGATACATGACCTGTTCAATAGGGGCGTCGAAGCCGGTGAGCAGCATGTTGTTGACGACGATGACACCCACCCGGCCATCCACCTGCGTCGCGCCCTGGCCTTCGACCGCATCGAACGGCAGCTTGAAGCGCCGGATGCTGCGCTGATGATAGTCGGGATCGGTGTAGGCCTTGATATGGGGTTTGTCGTTGTGACTGCCCGAGATGACCACGGCTGTTTCCAGGCTGCGCAGGCGATCCAGGTTGATCGCGTGGGGGTTGCGCTTCTCCAACTCGGCAATTTTGGCGGCCAACGTCTTGTCCAACTCGGTCTTGTAGCGGGCGGCGGCCTCGCGCGAGACGGCCACCACC
>CAZEPA010000716.1:0-2241 GCA_964513955.1 uncultured Anaerolineae bacterium
GCCGAATGAGCGCGTGCCGCCGGGGCAGGTGTTGTCCGAGCGTTTCCCGGTGCTGCATTATGGCAACATGCCGCTGTACAAGGACTTGTCCAAATGGGATTTCCGCATCTTCGGTCTGGTGGCTGAGCCGGTGCGCCTGACCTGGGAGCAGCTGATGGCTTTGCCGCGCAAGACGATCACGGCCGATATTCACTGCGTCACGCGGTGGAGCAAGCTCGACACCACCTGGACGGGCGTACCCTGGCGTGAGGTGCTGAAGCTGGTGCAGGTCAAGCCTGAGGCGACGCATCTCATGGAGCATGGCGAGAATGGTTTTACGACCAACATCAGCCTGGAGATTCTGGCCGAGGACCCGGACGCCATGCTGGCCTTCGAGTACGATGGCAAACCGCTGACGCCGGAGCACGGGTATCCGCTGCGCATGTTGGTGCCTACCAAATACTTTTGGAAGAGCGCCAAGTGGCTGCGCGGCCTGGAGTTCATGGCCGGCGACCGGCCTGGCTTCTGGGAGCAGAACGGCTATCACATGGAAGGCGACCCCTGGCGCGAAGAGCGCTTTGGGTGGTAGGAAGCGGGGCATGAAAACAGCCCTCGGCGACTAATGATCGCCGAGGGCTGTTTTTTGTGCGTCAGCGCAGACGCTGTCGGGGCGACTATAGTGGGTGCCCCAAGATCAACGCGACCACGCACGGTCACCCGCACCCGACATGGGACTGCGCCTGGCCTCCGGTCGCGTGGTCATGACGACGAGGAAGCCGATAAACATGACGACCGCGCCGAGCAGCTCGCTGAGGTAGAGAAATTCCGGCCGGCCCAGGCGGGTGAAGGCGCCGCCAAACGCCGGCGCCAGGCCGCCGATCGCAATCAGCACATTGCCGATGACCCGGTTGGGCAGCACGCGCTTACGCCAGAAGAGCCAGGCCGAATAGATGGCGCCGCCCACGAGACCCAGCGTGCCGTAGATATTGAAGGGAATCGTGAGCAGGCGCACGCCGCCCGGCGGCATGATTTGCTTGTACTGGGCGCTGACCGCGATGGCCGTAGAAAATGCCCGGCCATCCAGCGGCGTGGCCAAAGTGCGCCAGACGGCATAGAGGGAGCCAATCGCTAACAAGATCATCAGCGCATGCGCCAACCAAACCGGTTTACGTACGAGTAAATAGACGGTACCCTGGCCCAACCAGGCGGCTGTCAGCAGCGCGCCGCCAATGTACCAGAGATGCAGCCAGGTGGGACTCCAACGCAGGGAGAGATAGAATTCAGCAAAGGTGCCGAGGGCGTACAACACCAGGCCAATACCCCATAACAGCAGATGCGCGCCGCCCCGGTAGGCGAAGCGGTAGAGGACAAAGCCGGCAAAGGTGAGGGCGACCAGGGTGGAGATGAGCGATAGCCAGTTCATAAGACGATACAGACCTCCTGAAGCTGAAAATGGGGTGACAGATTCATGTGGAGCGACCCGCAGACGGCGTCAGGCGTGCGGCTTCGTAGGCATCCAGGGCGGCAAACAGGACTTCGTCCATGAAATGCTTGAGGCGCGACTCGATGCGGGCGATGTCCGCGTCCACCTGATCCGTGGGCGGATGCCCGCCGCGCATAGCCTGGCTCATGGATTCACGAAAGAAGAAGAAGGCGCGCGTGGTGTCAGTCAGCGAAAGGCCCTGTTGGGCCGAGGTGGCGCCATACTGCGCGCCGATCTGCCGACCTTCGGCCACAATCTCCTCGCGTCCTCGTTCGCGCACCAGGTATTGAATCGTCAGCGCCAGCAGGCGCTTGCCCGATTCGCGACGCTGACGGCGCTCTAGCTCGTCAGGCGCCGTGAGCCAGCGCTCACCGTGGGAGGCTTCCTGCGCCAGGTCGGCCCGCGCGTGCTGCAACATGCTGCTGGCAAGAGCATCTGCGGCCGGCGACTGCATCAGCGTGCGCCCGCTGTTCAAGAAACGCCGAATGTCCGCTTCGGCAAAGCGGCGATGCCCGCCAGGCGTGCGAAACATTTGAATTTGACCGGCATCGGCCCAGGAGCGTAAGGTGGTAGGGTGAACGCCGAGGAGGTTCGCGGCTTCACTCAAGGTCAGCCAATGCGGGTGTTCTGCGTTTGTCGTGACCACGTCGTGCATGGTAAAACCTCACTAAATCTACGGGAATTTTAGGTTAACTTGGCCGTTTGTCAAGCAGTACGCCGGGTGCATTTCAAACTGGGGGCAGGCCGGAGGTCCGGCGATTAAAATCACGGCAACCATC
>CAZEPA010000717.1:0-2229 GCA_964513955.1 uncultured Anaerolineae bacterium
ACGGCGCAGAACTGCATGGCCGCCGTCGTCAACACCTCCGGCCGCGGGTCGCCCAACTGCGCCAGGATCGCCCCGGCCTCCGCGCGCTCGGCCGGTGTCAGGTCCGCGGCCAGCAGATTGCACACCGCAGGCACCAGCCGATCCAGGAAGGCCTGCCCGCCGCCCGGCCCGGTGTCGCGGCGTACGGCTTCGTGGCCAATGCGGTCCACCGCGGCAGCGGCCCACAGGATGGCGCGCTGCGCTTGCGGCGTGGCCCCTGGCGTCGTAGGGTACAGGTGGTATGCCAGGTCGAGCACCGCGTTATCGCTCAGCCGGTTGTAGAGCAGCTCTTCGATACCCAGGCGTGCGGCGAAACCCCAATCGTCGCTCTCGGCCGCATGGTCAAACAAAGCACGCGCTGGCTCGCGCTGGCTGATCAGGTAGCAGCCGGCCAGGTATTCCTGGAACGTGCGGTGCGGGAAGTTGTAGGTCGTCGGATGGCGCAGGTCGCCGCCCTGGCCGACGAGTAGCCCGGCGCGTTGATCGACGTAATCCAGGAATTCCTCCGCCTGCGCGCTGCTGCCCAGGTATTGATCCTGCTCCAGCAGTGCCAGGGCGTGTGGGCGTGGCAGATCCGCATTACCCTGGCGCTGGGCCTGGTGGGCCGCGTAGGCCAGGCGCTGCACGATGGGCAGCAGGCGCCGATTGTCGAGCAAAACCTCGCGCAGCGCGGGCGAGGGTACCAGCGCTTTCTCGCCGACCTTCTCTTTTTGCCAGCGGCGCAGCAGGACCTCGACGACCTCTTTGTACAGGCAGACGCGCTGCCGCGGCAGGCCGATCTCCTTTTGGTGAATGATGGCCATGGCCGTCAGCATCATCGGGTTCTCGGCCAGCTCGCTCAATTCAGGCGAGATGGCCGCTTCGGCCAGATCATCCGCCTTGCCCGCGGCCTGTTCGGCTGCCAGGTGGCGCAGCGTCACCTGCGCGTCGTACCAGGCATGGGCAAACTGCTTGATGCGCGGCTCATCGAGCGGCGCCAGGGTGTGCGCCTGGAAGTCGGGCAACAGGGCATCGCCCGCGTACGAGCGGATGCGGCAGGTTACCAGCATGCGCTGGGGGTGCCAGCGCTGCAGCAGTGCGCCCACGGCCTGGCGCACGGTCGCGCGCAAGTCGTGCGGGACTTCGTCCAGCCCATCCAGAATCAGCAGGCAGCGGCCCGCCTTTGCCTCTTGCAGCAGGGCATCGGCAAAGCCCCCGGCGTCGAGCGCATCCAGGTCATCCCGCACCTGCGCTTTGACGGCGTCGAGCAGCAGCTTCTTCTGCCTCTCGGCTGGCTCGTCCGCCAGCGGCAGGGCGGCCAGGCGCGGCGCCAGGTGACGCAAGACGATGAAGACCGGCAGCAGGTCGCGCGCGATGGCTGGCGGCGGGTCGGCCTCGCCGGCATGAGCCGCGGCCTGCCAGGCCGCCAGCTTGCGCGCAAAGGTGCTCTTACCTGCGCCCGGCGCGCCCAGGAGCACCAGGCGCGCATGGGCGCTGGCTGCCTCCAACGCGCTCAATGGTCGTGAGTCACGGTCGTCGCCGCGCGCCAACAGGGCGCGGTCTTCCTGGCGCTTGGCCTTCTCCGCTTCGGTCAGGGGCACGCGCGTTTGCGTGTCGAGCGCGATGTAGACCTGGTCGAGGGTGACATTGTTTTCGGTCCTTTCGTCGCTGCCCAGCGCGGCCAGGGGCAGGTTCTGGCACCACTTACGCAGCTCAGTCAGGTACTGGCGCCGTGGGGTTTCCAGGTCAGGTTTGGCCGCAGGTGGGGTGACCGTCACGTTGCCGTAGATTGTCCCGGCCACCACGCTGCCACCGCTGGCGGCCTGTGCACCCTCGCCCTGGGCCTGGGCAATGTCCTGGCCCTGCGCGCTGGCCTCATAGCGCACGCGGCTGCCCAGGCGCTGCAGCTCACTGCGCAGCGTATCCTCGAACCAGGTGTGATCGTCCGCCGCGAGCGCGGCCGCGGCCGTGGGTGCCGCCTGAAACTCGGTCAACAGCCGGTCCAATGCCTCTCGCCAGGCGGGATCGGCGATCGCGTGCGCCTGCAGCTCTGGCGCCAGCTCAGCCTCGGTACGCGCCTTCCAGGCTTGAATCTCGCCGGCCACCAGATTGACGCCGAGGTCCTTGAGCAGGCCGCCAATCGCCAGGACGACGGTCAGGTCGCCCTGGGCCATGGCCTGCTGCGATGCGGTGACCACCGGCAGCAGCGTG
>CAZEPA010000718.1:0-2219 GCA_964513955.1 uncultured Anaerolineae bacterium
CGTGACCGAAGCATTGGCACTGACCCACAAGGTCAAGAAGGCCGAGGAAATCCTGAATAAGGAGCAGCGTGGCGTTACCCGGGCTGCCACAACGGGAACAGGCGGGAACGAAACCAATGCTGTAAGGCAGAACATCCGCACCGTTTTTGACCGTGAACGCGACCCTACCTTAAGCGGAAAGGGTCGCGGATACACGCCAGACGAAATGGAGCAGATGGGGCGGGTGGTTCACGGCACCAGGGTGCAGAACATCGCCCGCCTTCTCGGCCGCATGGCACCCAATTCTGGGGCCTTGCCAATGATGGCTACTGGCTATGGCGGCATGGCGGGTATTGGTGCCGGAATGGCGACAGCAAACCCGATCTTCGCGGTCCCGGCGCTGGCTGGTGGTGTGGGGTTCGCCGCCAAGGAAGTCGCTGAACGGGGCGCTAAGGGGGAGATTGCTCGCCTTGTCGCAATGATTCTGAACGGGGCACCTCTGGAAAAGACCGCCGCAAAATCTGCCGGTCAAGCGGCGATTGTCGAGCAACTATTGTCTGGGCTTGCGAAGGGCAATCAACAGTAGCATCGCGCCCATAGACACGAAGAAGAAAGGCGTCAGGTAAGGGGCGAATATCAGGCTCAAGCCCGCCCAGATCCATACGATTGATCCGACAACGTTGAACATCTCAGCCAAAGCACCCCGCACGTTCAGCGGCGCGCATCATAGCCTCTATGTCGACAGGGGATGCATAAGGACTCCGCGATAACTCAGAAAGTTGCTCGCAGGGCGTCATGTCTTCTAGCCGCTTGCTCACTGGTTCTTCCTGAACGCAGCCAGCGAGAAAGCAAAACAAAACAGCAAATCGAAGCAAGGCTCCCTCCCGTCTCGGAAGGGCAATCATACACCACAACCGGAACGAAGGCCAGAAGGCCATCGCGTTACATCAACTCCGACCGCCCCACTGTCCGGGGGCGGCGCGGGAAGCCATTTCTTGGACAGGGAGGCTACCATATCGAGGACCGGCTCAGGGGTATATTCCCTTCCAGCGGGGTCAACCGTAGCGAACGGCGACATTTCGGACGCGTCCGACATCAATGGCCCTCTGGCCGATCTTGAGGCGGATGCGAACGTCGCGCGCCCCATCGTCGCCGGGGGCACGGGGGCAACGACAAAGTTGGGCGCGCAGCAGGCGCTCGACCTTGAGCCTGGCGTTGACATTCAGGCTTACGACGCCGGGCTTGCCTCCATTGCCGGGCTGACGACTGCGGCCGACAAGATGATCTACACCACGGCGGCGGATACCTATGCCGTAGCCACTCTGACGGCAGCCGCGCGCGGGCTTATGGACGATGCGACGGTCGCAGACATGCGGGCAACGCTGGCCGTGGGCGACAACTTCAACAACTCCGCAACCCTGATCACCGACTGGAACGTGACTGCCAGCGGGGTTCACTATGCGCTTGGCACGGCGACAAACGCGCCGGGTGCGTTCCTCGCGTTCGGCTTCACCAGTTACGTCGATGCAAACTACGCGGGGCAGATCGCCATTCGCGGCGGCGGTGACGAAATTTATTACCGCCGCAAGGGGTCCGGCACATGGCAATCATGGGTGCGCGTGATCGACACCGCAAACCTTGCGGCGAACCTCAACGCGGCCGGGTCGGCCCCGATCTACGCCTGCCGGGCATGGGCCAATTTCAACGGCACCGGCACTATTGCGCTTCGGGCTTCCGGCAACGTGTCAAGCCTGACGGACGGCGGGAACGGCACCTATACCGTCAACCTCACCACGGCGCTTTCCGACACCAACTATGCGGCCATTGCCACGGTCGGGACAGGGTCGGGCAACCTCGCCGCTCAGGCGCAGCCGTCAACAACGTCCGCCGTGTCTATCCGCACCTACGCAGTCGGCACCGGCACCGACACCGACGCCGCGCAAGTCCAAGTCGCAATATTCAGGTGAACCCATGAGCGTCATCGTCTACCACAACCCCGGCCTGCATGTCGTCTATCCGAACCCCGCAAGCGGCCTGACCATCGAGGAAGTCGCGGCAAAGGACATTCCTGCCGGTGTGGCGTGGGAAATCGCCCCTGACAGACCGTCCCGCGACCACGACTGGCAGGGCGGGCAATGGGTATATGTCGCCCCTGCGCCGGTTGTGCCTGCCCATGTGACGCGGACGCAATTCTGCCTCGCGGCCAAGGGCTACGCGCTTCTCAGCCCTGCGGATGCGAT
>CAZEPA010000719.1:0-2216 GCA_964513955.1 uncultured Anaerolineae bacterium
TGACCGAGGCCATCGAGCGCCTGCGCAACGTCAGCCTGCACATCGACGAGACGCCTGGTTTGACTCCCGCCGAGCTGCGCGCCAATGCCCGCCGCCTGGCGCGCCAGTGCGGCAAGCTGGGCCTGATCGTGGTCGACTACCTGCAGCTGATGACCGGCAGCAGCAGCGGCGACGAGAACCGCGCCACCGAGCTGGGCGAGATCTCGCGCGGCCTGAAGGCGCTGGCCAAGGAGCTGCAGTGCCCGGTGATCGCGCTGTCGCAGCTCAACCGCTCGGTGGAGCAGCGCCAGGATAAGCGCCCCATGATGAGCGACCTGCGCGAGTCCGGCGCCATCGAGCAGGACGCCGACATCATCATGTTCATCTACCGCGACGACTATTACAACAAGGATTCGCGCGAGCCCGGCGTGGCCGAGATCATCATCGGCAAGCAGCGCAACGGGCCCACGGGCACGGTCAAGCTGGCCTTCCTCAAGCCGCTCACGCGCTTTGAGAGTCTGGCAGCCGGGAGCAATGACGACTATTGAGTGTTTCAGGGCCTTGGCCGGCGTTCATCAAGCGTTGCAAGCTATCAAAACCGGATTTCAAGCCACCGTCGAAAACCGGCGGTGGTCCTAGGCGCGCAACGATATGCGCATCGGCATGCTGAATGCGTTCGACCCAGCCCGGATGAACGTTGACGATATCTACAGGTTCACGACGCCTGAATTTGCGGCTGCGCTGGCTGGCGTATCGGGTGGACTTGGGCTTTTGGCCCCGTCTTTTCTCGATAAGCGTAGTAGTCCTCGCTGATCGGCAGGAAGAAGACGGTTGCGCCGCCAAATTGCTTGACGTAGGCGTAATCGCAATCCATAAGTCGGCACAAATGTTTTGCATCGTCGATCTGTTCGAACGATGTGACGTAGTACCGATGCTTGATGCCTTTGACTATTTTGACGCCATAGACAGAGAACATAGCCCGCCCCAAAAAAGAGGTATTTTATCTAATTTCCATTTATAAATCAACGACTTGGTTAAAAAATTGCCGGACTACTCGGCTTCCAAATCAAGCTGCCGGGTCTGCTGCAGGATGACGGCTTTCGGCTGGGCTTGTCGCGTCTTGCGGCGGCCGGGCCATCGACCACGCCCATGAGTGCAGGCCAGCGCATTCAACAGGGCTTGATGGGGGTCCCGGCAGCAAAAAGATGCTGAGGCCGACCGCGCGATTGAAGAGCACGGGGTTAGGACCCGTCAGCATCGGCTTTTTCAGGTCTGGGGCGAAAAAAGCCGCGATCCCTCGCGGCTTTTTTCTGGGTGTTGGGTGCAGGCCTACATCACCTTTGCAATCGATTGGCACACGTAGTCGATGTTCTTGTCATTGAGTGCCGCCACGCACATGCGGCCGCTGTCGGTGCCGTACACGCCGAACTCGTTGCGCAGGCGCACCATCTGCTCCTTGGACAGGCCTGAGTAGCTGAACATGCCGATCTGCGTGGTGATGAAGCCCATGTCCTGCTTCACGCCGGCGGCTTTCAGGCCCTCGACCAGCTTCTTGCGCATGGCCTTGATGCGGGTGCGCATGCCGGCCAGCTCCTGCTCCCACTGCGCGCGCAGCGTGGCGTCGCCCAGCACCGTGGCCACCACCGCGCCGCCGTGCGTGGGCGGGTTGCTGTAGTTGGTGCGGATCATGATCTTGAGCTGGCTGAGCACCCGGACCGCCTCGTCCTTGTCGGCGCACAGCACCGACAGCGCGCCCACGCGCTCGCCGTACAGGCTGAAGCTCTTGGAAAACGAGGTCGAGACAAAAAACGTCAGGCCCGCGGCAACGAACTTGCCGATCGCCGCGCCGTCCTCGGCAATGCCTTCCGAGAAGCCTTGGTAGGCCATGTCCAGAAAGGGCGTGAGCTGGCGCGCCTTGACAGTGGCCACCACCTGATCCCACTGCGCCGCGCTGATGTCGTAGCCCGTGGGGTTGTGGCAGCAGGCGTGCAGCACCACGATGGTGCCGGGGGCAGCGGCGTTCAGGTCGGCCAGCATGCCCTCGAAGTTGAGCTGGCGCGTGGTGGCATCGTAGTAGCGGTAGGTGCTCACCTCGAAGCCGGCCTGCGTGAACAGGGCGCGGTGGTTTTCCCAGCTCGGATCGGAGATCAGCACCTTGGCCGTCGGGTTGAGGTGCTTGAGAAAGTCGGCGCCGATCTTCAGCGCGCCGGTGCCGCCCAGGCCCTGCACGGTGGCCA
>CAZEPA010000720.1:0-2209 GCA_964513955.1 uncultured Anaerolineae bacterium
GCACGGTGAAGCCCAGGCTGGCCCCCAGCTCGCGCAGAAAAGGCACCGTGCCTTGGCGCTTATGCCCCAAGGCAAAGTCCGGCCCGACCCACAAGGCGCGCAGACGCAGGTGCTCGACCAGCAGCGTGGCAAATTCGGTCGCTGTGATCTGCGCCGTGGCGCGGCTGAACGGCTGCACGACGACGAAGTCCAGGCCCAGCGCCTCAAGCCGCGCCAGGCGCTCGTCGAGCGCGGAGAGGCTGAGCAGGGGTTGGTCAGGCCGCAGCACCTCGCGCGGGTGCGGATCGAACGTCAGGATACCGGCCTGCGCGCCGGCCAGGTGCGCGGCGGCCAGCATCTGCTGCAGCAGGGCCTGATGACCGGCATGAACCCCGTCGAAGTTGCCGATGCTCAGATAGGTGGGCGCGCTTAGTTGCGTCTGATAAAGGTCGCGGTAGCGTTGCATGGCCTATTCTTCGTCGCCCACCTGTTGGCGCAGCCAGGCGTCAATAAACGCGTCAATTTCGCCATCGAGCACAGCCTGGGTATTGCCGGTTTCGAGGCTGGTGCGCTCGTCTTTGACCATTTGATAGGGATGAAGAACATAGGAACGGATGCGGCTGCCGAAGCCGGCATGCACCAGGTCGCCTTTTATTTCAATCCGCTCGGCCTCGTTCTTCTGCCGTTCAATTTCATAGAGCTTGCCGCGCAGCACGCGCATCGCGGACTCGCGATTCTGCAATTGGCTGCGTTCATTCTGGCACGTCACCACGATACCGCTGGGAATGTGCGTGATGCGCACAGCCGTCGAGTTCTTCTGCACATTCTGCCCGCCAGCGCCGCCGGAGAGGAAGAAGTCCATGCGAATGTCGTTCGGGCTGATCTTGATTTCGATATCGTCGTCCAGGATCGGCATCACTTCGACTTTGGCGAATGACGTGTGGCGCCGGGCCGAGCCGTCGAATGGGCTGATGCGCACCAGGCGATGATTGCCTTTTTCGGCCTTCAAGTAGCCATACGCGTAATCGCCCATCACTTCCACATAGACGCTCTTCACGCCCGCGGTGTCGCCTTCCGTTTGATCGGTGATGGTGGCTTTGTAGCCGCGGCGTTCAGCCCAGCGCAGATACATGCGCAGCATCATGCTGGCCCAGTCCTGCGCCTCGGTGCCGCCTTCGCCCGCGTGGATCGCGAGAATGGCATCGTTGTGATCGTGTTTGCCGGACAGGGCCAGTTGGAAGATGCGGTCCTCCAACACTTTTTGCAGCCGATCCAGCTCGGACGCCAGCTCTGCGCCGGTGTCCTCATCCTCCTCGGCCTGCGCCATTTCCAGCAGGATGCGCGCGTCCTGCACCTCTTGGCGCAGGGCTGTCCAGCTCTCGACTTGCTGGCGTAGATCGGACAGCTCGCGCATCTGCTTTTGCGCGGCCAGCCCATCGTTCCAAAAATCAGGCGCCTGCGACTCCAGATCCAGCTCGGCAACTTTCTTAGACTTTTCGTCTAAGTCAAAGCCGCCTCCAGATTGACTCGAAGCGGGCGTCGAGTTTGTCCAGGCGCAGCGTGAGATCTTGCATCATCTATTTTTCCTCGTTTCTGTGTGTTTGGTTTCTTTTCTGATCGTCTTATCGCTCGAACAGGCCGGCCACAAAGGCCTCGGCGTTGAACTCGGCCAGGTCGGTGATTTTTTCGCCCGTGCCGACAAAGCGCACCGGCAGCGCCAGCTCCTCGCCGATGGCGAAGACCACGCCGCCCTTGGCCGTGCCGTCCAGCTTAGTCAGGATGACCCCGGTCAACTGCGTGGCTTCCTTGAAGTGCTTGGCCTGCGGAATCGCGTTCTGGCCCGTGTTCGCGTCTAGCACCAGCAGCACCTCGTGCGGCGCCTTGTGCACGCGCGTGGCGCAGACATTGCGCACCTTTTCCAATTCCTTCATCAGGTTGTACTTGGTATGCAGGCGGCCCGCCGTGTCAATCAACAGCACATCCGCGCGGCGCGTCTCCTGGCAGGCGCGGATCGCGTCATACACCACGGCGCCGGGGTCCGCGCCCGGGCCCTGGCTGATCACCTCGACGCCGGCGCGTTCGCCCCAAATGACCAGCTGCTCTACCGCCGCTGCGCGGAACGTGTCGGCCGCGGCGATGACCACCTTATAGCCGGCTTGTTTGTACAGCCGAGCCAGTTTGCCGATGCTGGTCGTCTTGCCGGAGCCGTTGACGCCCACGACCATGATGA
>CAZEPA010000721.1:0-2197 GCA_964513955.1 uncultured Anaerolineae bacterium
TCGTAATCTCAGAAATCTTGCGGTCCAAGCCATACCCGCAGTTGTGTTTCGATCAGTGTTGGGGAATTCTGCGCTCACTTACCGGGAAGTTTGGCAATGAAGCCGTGGAGACGGCGTGCCGCCACGCCTTGCTGCTTAGCAGCCCAGGCTATCGCGTTGTAAAAAGCATTTTGGAGCGCGGCATCGAAAACTTGCCGAAGCAAATGCCACTCGAGTTGACGCGCGTGGCACATCCAAACATCCGAGGTCCAAATCAGTTCCAATAAGGAGGAAGCATGCTAAATCATCCCACCCTAGACAAATTGCTCGAACTCAATCTGCTCGGAATGGCAGAAGCCTTCAAGCAGCAAGCGCAACTGCCGGAGGCCGCAAAGCTCTCCTTCGACGAACGCTTTGGGCTGCTCGTGGACGCAGAATACAGTGATCGAGACAATGCTGCGTATACCAAACGCCTGAAGGCCGCTAAGCTAAGACAAGCGGCCTGCATTGAAGATCTGGACTTTGAACCATCCCGCGGATTGGATCGAAAGCTGATCGCTCAGTTGTCCACTTGCACATGGATCAGAGAAGGATTGAATGTTCTCATCACCGGTAAGACCGGCGTCGGCAAAAGCTACGTTGCCTGCGCACTGGCTCAGAAAGCTTGCCGTATGGGCTTCAGCACACTCTACTTGAGAGCGCCACGATTCTTCCAGGATCTGACAGTGGCGCGAATCAAAGGAACCTACTCCCGACACCTCAACACATTGGCAAAAACGGAGCTCATCATACTGGACGACTTCGCTCTCGTGCCGATCACAGAAGAGCAATGTCGCGATCTCCTGGAAGTTACCGACGACCGCTACGGACGCAGCTCTCTCGTCATTGCGTCACAACTGCCAGTTAAATCCTGGTACCAAACATTCGCGAACGAGACGTTGGCGGATGCAATTCTTGACCGCGTGGTACATGAATCATACAGGCTGGATCTGGGTGGTGGCACTCAACGCGATCCGGAACACAACCAGAAAAGAAAAGGAAACAAGACCTAAACGAGTCCACTGAGATGGGTACTGCTTTGCAGGCGGCCAGATTAAATGCGAATGAGCGGCCAAATTCACGCTATCAACCGGCCAGATTCAATGCGAACAACCGGCCAGATTCATGCGAATATGCACTGTTCCCACGTAAAGGAGTCCCTGACTCCGCCCGCAGGAAGAGTAAGTAATGAATCTCCTGTAAGCAGGGCACGCAAGGTCCAAATCGCAGAGCCTCAAGCTGGGAATCGGATCAAGGGAAAGACCAGAAGGGTTAACAGAAGTGAATCGCTGTAGATTTCGTTATATGTGCCTGGTGAAATGAGGCTGACACACCAGAACCAAAAGGTAAGTGGGTGAGCTGTCTGAGCGCGTCCCCAGGCAGCATGGAGTTCAAAATCCCACCGGAATAAAGGCGGAACCCTCACTGGTCATTGTCGTTTGACCTCAACATGGTAAGCCCAATGGGCTCTCTCGCGAGTAAACCAACCGTAAGGAAGGTCTAAAGCCCAGTGGGTACAGGACGTTGGAGGAAGCGAACGCCCGCCCGTAATGGGAGGGATAGGTTGATACCACATCGAAAGATGGCTGACTTCCAACTGGTGCTCGACGGTACATCAAAGTGAAGGACTGAACTTCTGTGAAAGATGGAATCGGCAACGATATCGGAACAGCGGGACCGGCGGAGTGGGCGGACATAGATTGGAAATCTGCCCGCCGCAGAGTCAAGAGCCTTCGACAGCGAATCTACCGCGCAACTCAAGAAGGCAAGCAGAATAAGGCGCGGTGCCTTATGAAGCTTATGCTACGCAGCTACTCGAATCTGTTGCTCGCTGTGCGGCGCGTAACTCAGGAAAACCGCGGCAAACAAACGCCGGGCGTTGATAAGCAGATCGCTCTAACGCCAACAGGTCGAATGAGACTTGTTCGCCAGATGTTGGGACACAAAGCCTGGCAGGTAAACCCGGTCAAGCGTGTGTACATTCCGAAAGCGAGCGGCAAACGCCCGCTGGGGATTCCAACAATCAAGAACAGGATCGCGCAGGCGATTGTCAGAAACGCACTGGAACCATGCTGGGAAGCTCGATTTGAAGCCAACAGCTATGGCTTCCGACCAGGTCGAAGCTGTCACGACGCCATAGCGCAATGCTGGATACGTTTAAACCGGCGCGCAAAGGATA
>CAZEPA010000722.1:0-2193 GCA_964513955.1 uncultured Anaerolineae bacterium
GCAGCACGCGCAGGCGATCCTTGATCGTCAGGCCCGGCGCGACGATGAGAAAACCGCGCGTGAACTTCGAGCTGTTGGGGCGGCGAACGGCGTTGATGGTCTGCCACGCGATGAGCATGGCCATGACCGTGGTCTTGCCTGCGCCCGTGGCGAGTTTCAGGGCGAGACGGCTCAAGTTCGGGTTGGCCTCGATGTTGGCCTTGGAAAGATGGTCGAGAAATCGCTGGCCGCTCTTGCCCAGGTGCGGCGCGACCTCGGTGAGCCAGATCGCGGTTTCCACTGCTTCGACCTGACAGAAGAATGGGCGGATGCCGGAGAACGGGTGGCTGCGCCAGTGCTGCAACAGCCGCGCGGTTTCGGGTGTGACACGCCATGCCGAAGGAGGCAGCGTGCGCCACTTGTCCACTTCCTCGCGCACCGCATTGATGACGGCGGTGTGGTCGTACTGCTGCTCTTCGGTGGACAGGCCCTGTCCTTCGTCGAACACCAGTGACGCCTGATCCGTGCCGCCTTTTTGCTTGCGCGGCTTCGGAATCGGGGTGATGAAATCCGCCTGACGACGCGACTCCTTGATGACCTGCGTGGGCTGGCCGGAGCTGTCCAGTTCCCAATGACGCGCAGGATGCGCGTAGGGCGAGTTCAGGATGGGCTGATCGAAGAACGGGTTGGACATTGCCCCTGTCATCCTTTGCTTCTTCTCGTTGTGGGTTCCTCCGGCTTCGTGGGGCCGGCAGTGGCGCTGGTCGCGGCTCTCCCTTCACGCTCATCGGTGAATGCCGTCTGGCCGGCGGGGCTGGCAATCCAGCGCCCCAGATCAGCCTTGCGGACCTGCAGCTCGTTCATGCTTTGGCGCTGCTCAGGCGCAGCATCAAGGTCATGGGATCGGATGGCGAAGCCTCGAAGCCATAGTGCTCGTAGAACGACTTGGCGCGGTCATCGAGGGAATGAACCAGCAGTGCCCGCACGCCCGTGTTCTGTGATACGACCAGCGCCCGATTGACGGCATCCTGCAGCAATGCTCCCCCGAGCTTGATCCCATGCGCGCGATGATCAACCGCCAGTCGCGCCAACACCATGACCGGTATCGGCTCAGGCATGTTTCGCCTCACGCCCCCCGTGGCCATCTGCTGCGAAACCGCACCGGCGGCCATCGCGTAGTAGCCGTAAACACGGCCATCCGCATCGGTGACGACGAACGTACGGCTGGCGCCTCGGGCCTGGTTGGACATCGCCCGGCGTCTCAGCCAATCATCCAGCACCGGCTCGCCGCAGGAAAACTCATCAAGACGATGAGCCGTGGTCAGCGGCTGCGGTGCGGTGAGCTCAAGGCTCACGCCTTGTCCCACGGCGCCTTCAAGGCGAACAACCGCTCCAGGCCGGGGTTGGGCTTGGGTGGCGCGTCCAGCAGATCGAGAAACTGCTGGAACTTGTCAGCGTCGAGGGTGAAGTGGACCTGATCGAGAACAACCGCCTGCGCCTTTTCGCAAGCGGCCTCCAGCATGAAGTCAGATCGGTTCTTGCCCAGCAACTTGGCGGCGTGGTCGATCAAGTCCCGCTGCTCAGGCAGTGCCCGCAGATTGATGGCGGCGTCACGCATGGGTTTCTCCTATCGGCGAATACACAATAGATATACAAATTGTGGTGCAGCGTGTAGCCGTTGTAAATACAACACTTGCCCTGGTGCCGCAGACCGGGAGCCTGGGTGGAAGGCGGTTCAGGGTGTCAGAACCGGCTGGACGTGGCCGGACGAATGCTGAGAAAACGGCCAGACACCCTGAAGCCGGGGCGGCAATCTTGCGGAGGCCACCGCTTCAGGAATCGGACGCGGGTTCAGTTCCGAACCACGCCCTGCAGGAGGGTGGCCAGTTGTCCTTGGTTGAGGTGGGCGCCTTAATGGGCGCAACTCTAAAATGGGTGTAAATGGGCGTAGTATTGGTTCATGCTGCGAGCCGACACCATCCAGATCACTCCGGAGATTCTGAGCCTCGTCGCCAGGATTGACGAGTTCAAGGGCGCTTGGCGCACCTTGGGCACACTCGCGCCCGAGCGGCTGTCGGCGCTGCGCCGCGTGGCCACCATCGAGAGCATCGGCTCCTCCACGCGCATCGAGGGCAGCAAGCTGTCCGACCGGGAGGTAGAGCAGTTGCTGTCGAACCTGGAGATCAAGTCCTTTGCCACCCGCGACGAGCAGGA
>CAZEPA010000723.1:0-2190 GCA_964513955.1 uncultured Anaerolineae bacterium
TGGAAATCCGCACCGAAGGCTGGATCGCTGGCCTGCAATTGGCTGCGGTCTCCATGCAGGGCCGGGATGACCCGAGCGCGTTCGTGCAGGCCTTTAGCGGCAGCCACCGCTTCGTCTTGGACTACCTGGCCGAAGAAGTCCTGGGGCAGCAGCCCCCCAGCATCCAGACTTTCCTGCTGCGCACGTCCATCCTCGACCGCCTGTGCGGGCCGCTGTGCGATGCGGTGCTGGGAATCAGCGCATCAACGCAGCACGCAGCACGCAGCACGCCGTTGACCCATTCGCACGCCATCCTGGAGTATCTCGACCGCGCCAATCTGTTCGTTGTCCCCCTGGATAACGAGCGGCGCTGGTACCGCTATCACCATCTCTTCGGCGACTTGCTGCGTCAGCGCCTACGACAGAACCTGACGCCTGACGAGATAGCCGAGGATCACATCCGCGCCAGTCAATGGTATGAAGACAACGGCCTGGAGGTCGAGGCATTTCACCATGCCACTGCCGCCAACGATGTTGCGCGCGCCGAGCGCCTGATGGAGGGCAAAGGCATACCCCTGCATTTTCGCGGCGCAGTGAATGCCATCCTGGCGTGGCTGGCATCCCTGCCCCAGTCGGTGCTGGATGCCAGACCGTTGTTGCGGGTGAGGTCGGCCACCATGGCGTTGACGGCCGGCCAGACAACCGGGGTCGAAGAGAAGCTGCGTTCGGCTGAGGACGCGATAGCGCATGCCCTGCAAAATGCCGATCCTGATCCGCAGACCCGCGACTTGATCGGGCAGATTGCCTGCGCCAGGGCCACCCTGGCAGTCACCCGCTACCAGCCGGAGCCGATGATCGTCCAGGCGCGCCGCGCCCTGGAGCACCTGCTGCCCGAGAATTCGCGTTTCCGCTTTACGGCTAACTGGGCGTTATCAATTGCCTACTATTTTCAGGGTGACCGCGCCGCGGCCGGCCGGGCTTTGTCGGAAGCATTATCCCTCGGCCAGGCATCTTCGAGCATGTTCTCCACGATACTGGCGCTCAGCCACCTGGGGCGGCTGCAGGAAATGGAGAACGAGCTCTATCGGGCGAACGAGACCTTTCGGCGTGTCTTGCAGTTGGCGGGTGATCAGCCCGGACCGAGCGCCAACGACGCGTGTCTGGGTCTGGCCCGCATCTGCTACGAATGGAACGACCTGGACGCCGCCCAGCAGTACGGGCAACAGAGCCTGCAGCTCGCGCGGCTGTTTGACCGCGCGCTCGACAGGTTTATCATCAGCGAGGTGTTCCTGGCCCGCCTGAAACTGGCCCGGGGCGATGTGGCTGGCGCCGCGGCCATGTTGGCCCAGACTGAACAAGCTGTGCGTCAGCAGAACTTCACTCTGCGGCTGCCGGAAATCGCTGTCGCACAGGTGCTTGTCCTGCTGTGTCAAGGCAACCTGGCCGCCGCCGCGCAACTGGCCCAGCAGTATGACCTCCCACTCAGCCAGGCGCGCGTGCTCATGTCCCAGAACGACCCATCGGCCGCGCAGGCCGTGTTGGGGCAGTATCGTCAGCAGATGGAGGCCAGGGGCTGGCATGACGAACGGCTGCATGCGATGGTCCTGGAGGCGCTGGCGCTGAACGCGCTGCGCGAACAAGACAAAGCCCTGCAACGGCTGGGCGAAGCGCTGGCGCTGGCCGAGCCGGGCGGCTTCATCCGCCTGTTCGTGGATGAAGGCGAGCCGATGCGGTTGTTGATTGCGGATTTTCGATTGCGGGCTGATGAGCAGCCCCATGACCGCATTCGTCCGCCGAGCGACTACGTGGATAAGCTCCTGGCCGCTTTCGGAACACCGCCCCCTATCGCAGATCTTCCACCATCACAAATCCGCAATCCGCAACTTGGGCTGAGCCGGGCCGAAGCATCCGCCATTCTCGAGCCGCTGAGCCAACGCGAATTGGAAATCCTGAAGCTGATCACCCAGGGTCTCTCGAACCGGGAGATCGGCGAACGGCTTTTCCTCGCCCTAGACACGGTCAAAGGGCATAACCGCCGGATCTTCGACAAGCTGCAAGTTCAAAGCCGCACCGAAGCCATCGCTCGCGCCCGCGAGCTGGGCCTGCTGTAGCCATCTCCTCACGCCGTCCCCACTCCCAAAACAACACCCCCACCAACACCAAAGTGTCTATACAACCACACCGCCGCGCCGGTATAGTACCTGTGCCTTG
>CAZEPA010000724.1:0-2187 GCA_964513955.1 uncultured Anaerolineae bacterium
GCTAACGTAGCTCATGTGGCTGGCTGTGGCCATGATTTGATGCTGATCGGCCTGATGCGTGGCATGCAGGGCCACTTTTTCCAGGCTGACCTTGCGTCCGTCCGGCGCATGCACATGCTGATCCTCCAACCACACACGTTCGGCATCCGCGCCCGGCAGCAGGTGCTTGACCGCGTGCTCGATGATCTGGTCTTTGACCTGCTCGGCCGCCTTGAGCACCGCGCCGCCTGAAATATACGTGGTGCTGGATGCGTACGCGCCGGTGTCGAACGGCGTAAAATCGGTGTCGGACGAAAAAATGATGATGTCACGCAGCGGCACGCCCAGGGTTTCGGCGCAAATTTGGGCCAGGATCGTATCGGAGCCGGTGCCCAGGTCGGTGGCGCCTACGAGCAGGTTGAAACTGCCATCGTCATTGAGCTTGAGACTGGCCGCGCCCATATCCAGGCCCGCAATGCCCGTGCCGTGCATACACAGCGCCACACCCAGGCCCCGGCGGAGGTGGGGGCGATCAGGGAACGGGGTGTGGAAGCCGGGCCGCGTCTTGCGCTCCCAGTCCATCGCCTGCATGCCTTCCTGCACACATTTTTCCAGACCGCTGCTGGTGACCCACTGCGCAAAGCCTTCACGCCCTTCGCCCATCGCCCGCGCCATCATCATTTCATCGCCTGTGCGCACCCAGTTCTTGCGCTTGAACTCGATCGGATCCCAGCCGATGGCGTGCGCGATTTCGTCCATGTGACATTCGAGCGCGAACAGGGCCTGCGGCGCGCCATAGCCGCGGTACGCGCCGGGCGTTGGCTTATTGGTATAAACCACGTCGCAGTCGAACTCGGCCGCGCCCAGGCGATAAGTGCTGAGGCCACGAAAGCCGCTGACCATCTGAACGGTCAAGCCATGGGTGCCATACGCGCCGGTGTCGGCCACGGTCTTGATGCGCATGGCGGCCAGCGTGCCATCTTTACGCACGGCTGTCTTGATGCGAATGATCTGTGGATGACGCGAGCGCGCGCTGCTGAACTCCTGGCTGCGCGTGTACTCGAATCGTACGGGCCGGCCCGTCGCAATGGTCAGATGCCCGCAGAGGTCTTCGAGGAGCATTTCCTGTTTACCGCCAAAGCCGCCGCCGATGCGCGGCTTGATCACGCGAATACGGCGCAGCGGCAAACCCAACAGCGGCGCGATGATGCGGCGCACGTGGAAAGGCACCTGCGTGCTCGTTCGCACCACCAGGCGATCATCCTCATCCCAGTAGGTGATGCACGCGTGCGGCTCGATGGCTGCTTGCTGCACCTGGTGCACGCGATATTCGTGCTCGAAGGTCCACGCGGCTTGAGCAAAGGCCTGCTCTAAGTCGCCGTGTTTGACGTAAATATGATGTGAGCGATTGTGCGCAGCGTCATGAATGCCCACGGCGTCCGGCTCGTCGTGAATCTGCGGCGCGCCCTCCTGCATCGCGGCCAGGGGATCAAGGACGGCCGGCAGCACCTCGTAGTCCACCTTGATCAGCGCCAGTGCGGCTTGGGCTATCTCTGGCGTTTCCGCCGCTGCCACGGCCACCCGATCGCCCACATGGCGCACTTTGAAGTCAAGCGACGCTTGATCGTAGGGATGCGGCTGCGGGTAGCTTTGCCCGCCGCTGGCGTACATCACGCGCGGTATGTCCTGGTAGGTCAGCACAGCGTGAACGCCTTCCAGCGCGCGTGCGGCGGTGACGTCAATCGCGCGGATGCGCGCATGGGCGTAGGGGCTGGTCAGCAGGGCGGCGTGCAGCATCCCCGGCAGGGTCATGTCATCGGTGAAAACCGGGCGGCCTTTGGCCAGCTTGACCGCATCCACCTTGGTTTCCGCCTTGTTGACGACGCGGGTTTCCGGCTGGGCGACGACCATGACCGGCATGCGCGTGCGGGTCAGTGTATCTGCAGGCCTTCCATCGAAGGAATCGTCGGGGAACTCTGGCGTATCATCCGCAGGCGCCTGGCGCTCCTGGGGTGCAAGGCCGCTGGCGAAGACGACCGGGGGCATCTCCACGGGCGGCGCCGGTTCGCCGCGCAGAATGGCGGCCGCGCGCAGCACGGCCTGCACCGGGCGGGCATAGCCGGTGCAGCGACAGAGCACGCCAGCGATCGCCTCGCGCACCTGGTCTTCGCTCGGATGTGGATTCTGATCCAGCAGCGCCTTGGCGGC
>CAZEPA010000725.1:0-2178 GCA_964513955.1 uncultured Anaerolineae bacterium
CCGTCATTTGAGCACGTAGTACGTGCCCTTCTTGTCGCCCACCTTCAGCAGGACGCCTTTGTCCACCATGTCGGCGAAATCGAGGCGTAGCGTTTCGGCGGAAACGTCCGGGCACAGGTCGCGATAGTCGCGGTTGGTGATGCGGCCGCTGGTTTGGATGAACTGGATAGCGCGTAGTTGGCGCTCGTTCATGTTCTGCTGCCAGGTCGGGATCGGTCGTGAGGTCTGGACGTTTTTGAGCACGACGCTGAACGCATACGGCGTTGGCCTGAACTCCGGCTGCGGATGGCCGTTCTTGACCATGTCCTCGATCATGCGGTCAATGCCCAGCCCCAACTCCTCGATGTAGCCCCACTGAAAGAGGCCGTTGACCAGGCGTGGATTGCGGCTGAAATGCTCCTCCACGATGTTGTCCAGCGTGATGTAGCCGGGCAAGCCGCCAGGGCTGCTCATTTCCAGGCGGTCATCGAACATGCGCGCTTCGATGCGGCGTCCGCGCAGCCGGTAATCCCGGTGGCAGACGGCATTGACCAGCGCCTCACGCACGGCAAAAGGCGGATACTCTGGCTTCTCCTCGCGCTGCAAGCCACGCACGACCGCCTGAACCCGCATTTCGCTCCAGATGACCTGCCACAGACGCTCGATCAGCCGCGCAAGGGGACCGTTGATTTCCTCGCGCCGACCATAGCCCGGCAAGCCCTGCGGCCCCCGCGCTTCAGTGCCGGTGAAGCGCACGAACACCGCGCCGCTGTGCGGTAAAAAGACCTGCGGCTCGCGCCCGAACAGGAGAATGCCGATGGTCGTAGGAATCAGGTCGGGCGTCAGCGCGCCGATCTGTGTCAACAGCTCTGTGCGTGATTGTGTGAGCTTGCGCCGTTGGCGCTCCTCGCGTTTTTCGATGTATTCGCTGATAATGGCATCGTCCAAGTCAGCCAGGGTGGCGCCGGCCATCGGTTCGGCTTCGAAGTCGCTGCTCGACTTGGTGGCGGCCAACTGGCGAATCTGCTCGCCGCCCAGCGGGCCGTTCTGCGCGCCGCTGCGCACGATCACCCGACCGTCGCCCAGGCTGTGCAATTCGGTGCTGCGCGGCACAAAAATGCTGATGACATTCCCCTGTACCGTCGGCACCAATTGCCACTCCGTTCTGACCGGGGGGCGGCAGTTGACCAGTGCATGGCGCAGTGCGCCTTCGACTTCCTCTTCCTGCAGATTGCCCAGGACATGGCCGGCCGGCGTTACGCCAAGCAAGATGTGACCGCCATCGGTATTGGCAAAAGCGACCAGTGTTTCGGTCAGCCGTTCTGTATCTACGGTAGGCATACACTCAAGCTGAGGGCCGGACCGGCGACCGATGAGATTGGTCACAGACATAATGATGTTCCTATCGTCTCAGACCGCGGCCGACGCCGTCTCTTCCACCGGCGACGGGAGCGGCGAGGATTTAACGGTTGGCGTAGTCTGCTCCACCGGCGCCGGAAGCGGCCCAGGCTCAGCGGTTGGCGCGACCGGCTCCACTGCCGGCGCCAACCCCAAGCGCACCATCACCGCCACGGTGTCATCCTTCTTCAACTGCACCAGGCGGACTCCACTGGTCGCGCGTCCGTGGCGCGGAATATCTTTCACGCGCAGACGCAGGGCAATGCCGCCGGCGGAGAAGAAGGCCACCTCTTCATCTTCCTGCACCACACGCGAGGACACGATGCGTCCGTCCTTCTCCAGGCGTGACTGTGCGAGGGTGACCACACCGCCCGTGTAGCGCCCCTTCACGGCGTATTCCTCCAACGAGGAACGTTTGCCAAAGCCCCGCGGCGTGACCACAAGCAGGTCAGCGCCCGGTTCCACCACATCGAGCGACGTCACGCGGTCGCCCTCGCTCAGGCGAATACCCCACACGCCGCTGGCTGTGCGCCCCATGGCGCGCACTTCCTTTTCATCGAAGCGCAGCGCCTGGCCTTTCTCAGTCACCAGGATCAACTCTTGCTCACCGCTGGTCACCCTGGCCCAGCCCAGTTCGTCGCCTTCCTCCAACGGCATCGCGATGATGCCAATCGGCCGCACCGCGCTGAATTCGCTCAACTGCACGCGCTTGATGCGCCCGCCGACCGTCGCCATCGTCACATAGGTGGCGTGTTCGAAATCGGGCACGGCCACCATCGCCGTGACTCGTTCATCCGGCGG